>CAIMMI010000319.1 GCA_903842505.1 uncultured Verrucomicrobiota bacterium
CGTCTCCTACGTAGCCGACGAGGTCACGAGGCGGATCAATCGCAGTACGCCATCCCCGAGCCTCCTGACGTCGTCTCCTACGTAGCCGACGAGGTCACGAGGCGGATCAATCGCAGAACGCCATCCCCGAGCCTCCTGACGTCGTCTCCTACGTAGCCGACGAGGTCACGAGGCGGATCAATCGCAGAACGCCAGCCCCAAGCCTCCTGACGTCGTTTCCTACGTAGCAGCAGGTCACGAGGCTGTCCCTCGCTTCCAACTTGAAACAGAAATCTTCCAACTCGCCCTCACCTCTTCGGCATCATCGTCACCTTCGTCCGCGCCTCGAAGTACGCGATCTTCCCGGCCCCAATACGATCCGCCCCGCGGATCATCCCCATTCGCTGGGTCTGTTCCCGCAACACTTCCAGGTCCCGGCATCCGAGCTGATTCGCATCGCAGTACGTCAACACTTCACCCGCCGCCTCCAGCAGGGACTCATGCACCCGCGAAAACTCGAACGCGCCGCTCGAGACCGTCCGGTCGATCCGGGAGACCGTCAGGCTGTGCGGACCGTCCATGAACCGCCACGTCACATCCCGCCGCGACGCGACCTGCACCAACTGCATCCACGCATCCGTCCAGTCCACCAGCACCGCCACCGGAAAGTCACTCCACCCCGCTTCCGGGAACACGCCTCCCTCGAACCGGAAGCAGATCCCCCCCGTCACGATGCCCCGCGGGCGTTTCTGTCGAAACGTGGGCAGGTCGAGGACGATCAAGCTGTTGTCAGACGCCATGCGTCACTCTCCCATCTCACCCTCGACAGGAGCCAACCATCTTTCTTCGAATTCTCTCTACGGCCCAACCTTCACGGCAGCACCTCCGACCAGTTCGTGATCCCGATGATCGGCAACGCAAACCGGAATGCCTCCTCCCGCCGGGGCGTATCGGCTGCCACGAACACGTCGTAGATCGGTTTGCGCGTCGATGGATCCGCAATCGAATCCGGCTTCCTCCGCCAAAGCCCCAGGTTCAGTCCGCCCTCGTGCCCGTGGTCGACATGCCGGTGCAGGATGAACGCATCAATTCCCGGCTCCGCATCGACCTTCATCCACGCGTACGCATACGCCGCCGCCTGCAACGCCTCGCCCGCCGGAGTTCCATCCGAATGGAACCCCTGTTCGGTCAGCAGCACCCGGCGCACTTCCCCGCGGAACTTCAACTCCGGACGCCCCATGTAGGCGGTCAGGACGCCCAGGTTCCGGAACGTGATCCGCGGCGTCTCCGGCACCGGCTTCGCCGTCTTGTCCTTCCACGTCGCCGCCTGAAACAGGTCCTCGGGATACGGATGATACGCCAGATGCCACTCGAAGTTACCCCCCGCCCGCGCCACCCGGTTGAACTCATCGATCAATCGCCGTCCCGCGATCGCCCGGGTCGGCTGGTTCCCATACGTGAGGTTCCAATGATGGTCGAACGACAGGCAGACCCGGATCGCGTCCGTCACAGACCTCGCTGCTGCATGCGTCAATCGCACCGTCCGCACGTACTCGCGGATGAACTCGTCCGCCGGCACGTCGCCCATGTTGGCCCAGTGCCAGTGCGCGGTGACCTCGTTCCCCACGATGAAATGCGAGACCCGCCCATGCCGGCCATCCACCTGCGAAAAGCGGTCCGCCAGGAACCCAATCACCGCCGCGTAGTGGGCCGCACCTTCCGCCGTTGCCGTGTTGAACGCCCCCAAACGATTCGGCGCCTTGACGTCATACTTCGGATGCAGCCAAAGGCCGTCGCGATTCGTGTCCCCGGACGCATAGGCCAGCAGGATCAACGACACGGAAATCCCCGCATCGGACAACGGCTTCACCGGGATGGCATCCACGGCCGCCTTCCGGAAACGGAACTCGCGTCCATTCGACTTCCACACGTAGCTGTCCGCCGCACCGGCTCCGTCCCACAGTGCAGGCAGATCGACGTTCAACGCCGCGTGCCGGATGCCCAGCGCCAGCGCATCGTCCACCATCTGGACCTGCAACCCTTTCTTGCCGGTCGCGCGTAAGGGCGCCGTCGGCAATACCGCCACTCCACGGAATTCCTCCACGTGCCGCACCGCGCCCACCGGCCGCACGCCCAGCACCGGATGCCGCGTCCGCACCACGAACCCCGACGTCAATCGATCCCGTTCGCGCCCGCCTTCCGTCACGAACCTCGGAACCGTCCCTCGTCCATCGGAAGGCCAGTCTTTCACGGGGACGAACTCGCGGCCCACGGCCTCCGCCAGATCCTCATGCGGCAGCAGCTCGACCCAATCGAAGTCCCCGCTCACGCCCACCACCGACAACTCCATCCCGGTCGACGTCGCCGCCACCTTCGCGATTCCGCGTGCGCCACTCTCGCTGATCCGCAACCAGGCCAGTTCCACCGTTCCCTCGGTTCCCGGCGGATCCAGCCGGAGCCGCCAGCCCGCACCACCCGCGGGAATCGCCACGCAAACATCCGTCCAGACATTCGTCCCCACCTCGAAATGCGCCGACGCCTCCTCGCTCGCACCCTCCCGAAACCAGAACAGCTGCCCACGCCCACCCACCGCCGAACGCATCCGCAGCTCCACCACCAACTCCCGCGACGCCGCCAGGTCGAGTCGGGGGCTCGTGATGAAGGGATCCGCTCCGGTGATCGGAATCACAAGACCGTCCTTGCCCGCGACCAATTCCCCGACGTGGTGCGTGGCTTCCCAGGCCGGGTTCTCGCCCGCCCGGGTGAAGTCGAAATCAGGAAGTGCCGGCAACAGTCGTGCGAATCCAGCCACGACACCGACGAGCACGAACAGCACGCGCCACAGACTGAGTTGGGATCGGAAGACCATTTCGAAGCTCCCACCTTCCGTCAGCCTTCCCAACCAAAGCAAGGCCGCGACCGGTCAAGGGCGCATGTGGACACCGCCCCCAAGCCTGGAGGGGTGGGGCGAGTGTCCTCACGAGCCGATCCTGAACCGGCTCGACAGAGTCTCGCCCCACCCCTGAGTGAGGGCAGTTTCAAAATGCGCCCCCGGTCAAGGGGCAGGCTCTGTGCCACCCTCCAATGCCCGGATCGCTGCTGCCGCCAACCTTCGCGTCTCTTCCATTCCCCGCGCTTCACTGGGATCCGACGCGATCTCCCGAACCCGGGGCAAGAGCTCCCGCGCCTGCGCTCCAAATCGTGCCGCAGCCTGCAAGGCCAACTGCTGCCGTACCGGATCGTCCAACGCAGCACGCACGTGCGGCCACAGTTCCGGGTCCGGTTGGTGAATGCGGATCGCAGCCTCAAAGGCCGCCCGGCGGATGCCTTGGTTCTGACTGGCAAGAAACGGGGCAACGGCCCCGTAGGCATGCGCATTGGTCAATCCACCCGACCCGATCATATCGAGGACGTGCTCGGTCAGGAATGGATCCGGCAACAACCAGAGCACGCTATCGTCGGCCACGATCCGGACTTGATATCGCAGGTTGGCCAGCACGGCGGCGGCACCCACGACGGTGTCTCGCCCGACGGGTTGCTTTCCCGTCAGCACTTCGAGCAAACCGTTCGAGGCCGAAGCCGCGTTGGTTCCCATATCCAATAGGAGCAGGCTTGCCGCTTCGTTAGCAGTTTTGCGCTGCATATCCAACGCCGACATCCGACGCGGTTCGTACGATTCCGGACGAGCCTTCCGCACCGGAACCGGCGCCACCCGACGCGGAATGGGCATCATGAACCGGACCAACTCGGGCGCCACCTCGGGTCGGATGCCACTGCGGAGGGACGCATCCGCCCCCAGGAGGAGGTTTGCCAGCTTGTCCCATCGCTCCCGGTCCCCCAGCTCAGCCTCGCCCCGAACCAGCGACGCCAACTCGGGTGAACGAGACCGCAGGCACCAAGCGGCGCGCGCGTGCACCGGAACGTCGGGATCCGGGTGGTGGCTGAGTTCGTGGAGGATCGGATCGAAATCGAACGTGCCGGCCGACGCCCGGGTCGCGAATCTGGCGAACTGCATCCAATCACTGGGTTCTCCAGCGTTCGCTTGAGCAAGGCGAAGCAAGATCGGCTGCAGATCCTCTGCCCCGGCCGCCTGTTGCGGGAAATGCCCGATGATCTGGACACCCGCGAGGACACGGATCCGGGGTTCTGCGTTGCGGACCAACCGTAGGAGCAAGTCGGGAACCTCGGCGCCTGCCGTTGAAAGTTCCTCCTCAAGCAGCTCGGCCAGACCTTGCAGGAGCCGGATCAAGCGTTGCTGGCGTTCCTGCGGGAGGCGTGAGACCTCCGCCAGCACATCGGCGTACTTACAGCCGCCTTCCCGGATGCTCTCATGCAGGTCCCCCACGATCTGGAATCGGGTCATCCCCGGAGATATGGGGACGGACAGCCTTGTCTGGATCCTGGTAGGGAGCATTGGCCAAAGCTGCTTGAGCACGGGATGCATCGGGTTTCCACCTCGGCGCGCCCTCCACAAGAGCCATGGGATATGCTCCGGCGTCAGCCTGCCCGCACCGTCGAGACCACCGATCCCGGGAGGGGATAAGAACTTTGGAAACTCCC
>CAIMMI010000320.1 GCA_903842505.1 uncultured Verrucomicrobiota bacterium
CGACAGATAACGCCCGCCGCTCATCATCTCCTGCGACTGCTCCTTCACCGCGCCGCCACGCAACGTCACCCGCGCGCCGATTCCACGCGTGTTCTTGCCCGATCCCTTCAGACGCACGGCCACGCGTCCAGCCGACGCCTGGTTCCGGTACACACCCGCTGCGCCGTTGAGTTCGTTCACCACCACGTCGAGGTCCCCGTCTCCATCCAGGTCGCCCACCGCCATCCCGTGGCTCACCCCTTCCTCTCCAAATCCCCATTCCTTCCCGACCTCCTCGAACCGCTCTCCGCCCACGTTCCGATACGCCTGACGCGGCGAGAGCATCGGGGGCGTTCCACGGCGCATGGCGAGCTGCTCGGCTGGCGGCAGCCGACGGCTGCGACGGGCGGCTTCGAGGGCCATGCCGTAATCGGTGTCCATGTCATCGCGACCGTGGCCGGCGGTGACGAGCAGGTCCTCGTACCCGTCCAGATCGACGTCGAGGAACATCGGCGTCCACGACCATTCCGTGGCGGCGAGGCTGGCGAACCAGGCAGCCTCGGCAAACGTCCCGTCCGGCCGCGCCAGTTGAAGCGTATTCCGACCGACCTGCGTTCGATAAAGCGCGAAGCCCGGCGGCGTCGGTTCCATGCCCTTGTCCATGCGCGTCAGACGAACCGCATGACTGCGGCTGAGCATGTCGAGGACAAGCAGGTCATCGCGCCCGTCGCGATTGATGTCGGCAACATCCACACCCATCGAGAATTTGCTCGTACTGCGGAACGCCGCCGTCGGTGCGAGCCGGAAGTGCCCGTTGCCGTCGTGGATCCAGATGCGGTCCGGACTGTCGAAGTCGTTGCAGACATACAGGTCGGGAAGCCCGTCGCCGGTGAAGTCCCGGAAGGTGACGGACAACCCCCACTCGAAGCGTTTGGAGGTCATCGGACGACCGTCCTCGTCGAGGAAGACGCCCGAGTCCGGCGTGACCTCGGACCACCCGCCCCGACCATCGTTGCGGTAAAGGGCATCCGGCTCGCCGTGTTCCAGGACTCCGCCCGCCTGCGTATAGGTAAAGCGTCCTTCGAGGTCGGGCGCCGTCGTGGGCCGGCCATTCACCGAGGCGACATGCAGGCGTCCATCGACCGGCAGGATCTTGAACTGCGTCGCCGGTTGATCACGGAGCGTGACGGTGCGGTAGTTCGCGACGTAAAGATCGAGGCTGCCGTCACCGTCGAAGTCGGCGAAGGCCAGGGAGGTTCCGCAGCGATCGGGATTGAGGAGGGCCGACCGGCTGAACCGGCCTTTGCCGTCGTTGACGTGAATGAGGGTTCCACCGCCGACGGAGCTGACGGTCAGGTCGAGATCACCGTCGCCATCGATGTCCGCCAGCAGCGCGCCGGTGGCATCCAGGGCGGCTGCGGGTGAACCGCTGGCGACCGTGACATCCTCGAATTTCCATCCGGCCCGATTGCGATAGAGCGTGCTGCGACCACTCAACCCGGCGAGGAAGACGTCGCAAAGGCCATCGCCATCCACGTCACCCAACGCGACACCGGAGCCGTTGAGGTAGATCTGGTTGGTGGTGAATCGTTCCACCGGCAGCGCGTTGGTGAAGGCGATCCCGGAAGAGGAACCCGGAATCCGCTGCAATCGCAGGCCTGCGGCCCGATCGGGTTCGAGCGCGCGTTCGCGTCCCCAGGATCTCGATTCCCACGATGCCGCCGCGGCCGGAGCCGGGCTGAGCAATCCAAGCGTGATCAGCAAAAGGAACACCGTAGCCGACGAGATCATGAGAGAAGATTCATCACTCAGCCTCGTTACCTCGGCTGCTACCCTGTTCGTAGCCGACGACGTCAGGAGGCGGGGCCGGGGAAGTTTCCAGTGGCCAGTTCCCAGTGGCCAGAAGGGGACGGAGGTGGGGACGGAGGTGGGGACGGAGGTGGGGCGAGACTCCGTCGAGCCGCTTTGCGCACCCGGACTTGAAACTGAAATCTTCCGACTCGGAACTTCACACCGGCTCGTGGGGAGGACACTCGCCCCACCAGAGCAAGCCCCAACTCCCACCCTTGAAACCTCAAACTTCAAACTCCCCCTTCTCATCTCCCGCCTCCTTCCGGGGGCTTCATGCGCACCTCCTTCATCCCGGGTCCCACCTCACTCCTCCTCACCTTCCCTCCCGGCCACACCACCTCCACCGCCTTCGGCTCCGCCTCCAATCCCATCACCACCACACCTCCATCCTGGCTCCAATACCCGTTCCCTCCGTGCGTCTCCCGTGCGGGCCCTTTGC
>CAIMMI010000321.1 GCA_903842505.1 uncultured Verrucomicrobiota bacterium
ACGGGATACGTCTCCGGCGTTCGATTCAGGTGTCCCGCAATCCGGATGAACCAATAGGGCAATCGCTCATAGAAGAAGATCGATGCCAGCAGCGACCCACCCAACCCCACCTCTGCCCACGCAAAGGCCGACAACGTATCCACGCGCGGTTTCCACCGGCAGATGATCCATCCGCCCGCCGCGATGCCCGCGATGAACGTCACCAGCATCAGCGAGTAGGCGTGCGTCGTGGAACCCAGCGCCAGCCCCAGCAACCGGGTCCAAGCGATCTCGTACAGCATCGCCACGAATCCCGAGATCCCAATCGCCAGCACTGCCAGGCGCATCTGCATCGGCGTGTACGCCTCGTTCTCGTCCGTACCCGCCGCCGGGCCCCGGGCAGGACTCCGCGCCACACCCGGCATCATCGCCCCTTCCTCCGCGAGGGAGAGGACCAACGCCATCGCACCAATGACCAAACTCAGCGCCGCCCCGATCCAGACCACGGCGGACAGGCCATAAGCCGGGATCCACCACCAATCCGCCAGCAACACCCCAAGCACCGCCCCGGAACTGTTGATTGCATACAACGCGGCCACCCGTCCCCTCAACTCCGACAGCGAGCGCGTCACATATCGCGTCAGGGCCGGCAAGGTCGCCCCCATCAGGATCGTCGGCGGCAGGATGGCCACCAACGCAAAGCCGAACTTCAACGCGAGAAGCAATCCCGCCCCCGGTTGCATCGAGGACACCAACGACACCAACCTCGGAAACGCGCCCTCCAGCAACCCGTAGTAGACCGGAAAAACCAGCGCGTAGAACCCGATCCCCAACTCAAGCCACGCATACAGCATCAACGGCCGCCGAACCACGTCCACCTTCGGCCCCAGCCACGCATTCCCGATCGCCAAACCTCCCATGAACGCCACCAGCACCGCCATCACGGCGTAACTCGTGTGCCCAAGGAACAGCGACAGGTACCGCGTCCACACCACCTGGTAGACGAGACCTGCCAGACCCGACACAAAGAAGCTGGCCAGGATGATCCCGTAGATCCCCCGCGAAGAAGGCTTCATGGCCCGGCAACCTACGGATGGACTCGCCTGTTTCCCAGTTTGGAGTTCCGGGGGAGTTCCGGGGGAGTCCGAAGTTTTCAGTTTCAAGTTTGAAGCGGGAGCAGGCGCCCCCCCGTACTCGTACTCGTACTCAGCCCGAAGGGCGGTACTCGTACTCGATCCAGGACGCCTTCCCATTGTCCCGGCGCCATCGCCATCGCCATCGACTCGAGTACGAGTCCCCACCTCCCTCACTCCACCACGTGAGGCTCGGTCTCCTTCTCGTAATCAATTCCCGGCAAACCGAATCCGAACAACTTCAGGAATTCCTCGCGGTATCCGGCCGTATCCGCCAGTTGCTGGAGGGTCTCGGTGGTCACCTGAGGCCAGAGATCCTGCACGGCCTTCTGCACGTCCGGCTTCATCTCCCAGTCATCGACACGGATCCGTCCCTCGGCATCCAGTGGCGTCGGGCTCTGCTCATAGAGCCGACCAAACAATCGACGGATCTGCTCGATGCAACCCTCGTGAAGTCCGCGCTCCTTCATCACCCGGTAAAGCAGCGAGATGTAGAGCGGCACCACCGGGATTGCCGAACTCGCCTGGGTCACCAGGGCCTTGTTCACCGAGACAAACGCACGGCCACCCATCGACTTCAGGCGGGCATCCAGATCGTGCCCGGTCTTCTCCAGATGTTCCTTCGCGCGACCGATCGTCCCGTTCCGATACACGGCCCAGGTCAGGTCCGGCCCGATGTACGAATACGCCACCGTCGTGAACCCGGGCGCCAGCACCCCGGCCGACTGCAGGGCATCCACCCACATCTGCCAGTCCTCGCCTCCCATCACCGACACCGTGTCCGTCACCTCCTGCTCGGTCGCGGGTTCGATGGACACTGGATTGACCGTCCACTTGTCGGTGTCCACCGTCTTCGACGTATAAGTCTCGCCCAAGGGCTTCAACACCGACTTCGCCACCGCGCCCGTCTTCGGATCCGTCCGCCGCGGCGAGGCCAGGCTGTAGACCATCAGGTCGATCTGACCCAGATCCTCGCGGATCCGCTCGATGGTCTGCTGCTTCACGGCGTCGGAGAAGGCATCACCATTGATGCCCTTCGCATAAAGCCCCGCTGCACGCGCCGAACGTTCAAAGGCCAGCGTGTTGTAGTACCCCGCCGTGCCCAACCGATCCGGCTCGCTCGGCTTCTCGAAGTACACCCCGAACGTCGCCGCACCGCCGCCGAAGGCCGCCGTCACCCGCGACGCCAACCCGTACCCGGTTGAACTCCCCACCACCAACACCCGCTTGGGGGCATTCGCGATCGGTCCCTGTTTCCGGATATATCCCGCCCACTGTTCCACGTGCGCCGCGCAACCCTCCGGATGCGCCGTGATGCAAATGAAACCGCGCGTTTTCGGCCTGACAATCATGAGCCGGACTTTGCGGACCTGACCCACCCGAATCGAGAGCTTTTTCCGACACCCGGATCCGCAGCAGGAACCGCGCACAAAGCCGAGCCAACCACGGCCAAGTCAAACCCGATTCCGTGGGAGGCGAGGCCTGAACTGGAGGCCGCGTGCCCTCACGCGGCGTATCGCCATCACCGCCGGGTGGGAGCACCCGGCTACAAGGGGAGACCTGCGGCCTTCAGGCTCCCCCGGCTTCCATCCGGAATCCTCAGAGTTCAACCTCCCCGCCCCATCACCGCGTCCAGCAATGCACCGTCACCTTCGAGTTCACGGGGAACGTCACCGGGACTTCCACGGTGGCCGGGTTGTTCACCGAGTTGTCGATCTCGGTATCGACCACAATCTTCGATCCCGTATCCGGCGTCAGCGTGATCCGGATGGGGATCACCTTGCCGAAATCCCGCGCCTGGATCTTCACGGTCCGATCCGGCGAGGAACCAAACGGAAGCAGGATCGTTCCCGGCTGACTCCCCTCCGGGAACGCCGTGCCGGCGACCTCGATCGTGTCGAGCCGAGGAATCACCGTGGGCAAGGCAAACAGGTTGCCCCCCACCGACGTGACCCCCTGAAAACTGAACGCGATGCCGTCCCGCTCGAGCGTGTCCACGCGGATACGGCCGAGTCCACCAGACCCCCGAGTCCGGGTATCCAGTAATCCGGAACCATCC
The DNA here is from genome assembly GCA_903842505.1 of uncultured Verrucomicrobiota bacterium. Taxonomy (GTDB): domain Bacteria; phylum Verrucomicrobiota; class Verrucomicrobiia; order Limisphaerales; family UBA9464; genus UBA6176. Next base: position 3,172 of record CAIMMI010000321.1, read on the forward strand.
ACCCGCAACGCAACCAGCCGAATCCCCCCACCGGCTCCGCCCCCACCGGCGCAACCATTGTCGGTGCCGCCCTGGGCATTGATGGTTCCAGTGATCCGCACCTTCGTATTCGATGCCAAAAGGATCGCTCCGCCACCACCACCGCCACCGCGACCCGGTGATCCGGGTCCACCTGCTCCTCCCGAACCGCCAATCAATGGGATCAGGAACACATTTCCATACGGCTCACCGCTCGGCCCCGAATTACCCCGCCCCCCAAAGCTGCCGTTGCCATTGCGGGTACCGAAATCGCAGGTGTTGATATTGCCAAGTCCACCACCACCGGGTCCGTAGCCTGTACCCGGGGGCGTTGCTCCAAATCCGGGCTTCCCTCCAGCGAAACCACCCGGCCCGGGCGCCCCACCGTCGTTTGAGGTCCCGTCCGAAGCGCCCACATCGATCGTCCCATTCACCACGATATCGCCCTGCGACAGCATCACCACCGGCGTATTGCGGACGTTGCGTTTGAAACCCACCCGAACCCCCGAGTTCACGGTCAGGCTCTTGTAGTGCAGCTTGCCATCAGGAGGCAGGTCGATGGTGGTGTTCTCGCTGATGACCACGTCGCCGAGGGAGCCATTGCTCCCCACGTCGAACGCCTGCGCCTCCAACCGGCCGACACACGCCGCCAGCACGGTCCCAGCCAACAAGCTCAGCGCCTGCCGGACGGTCCAGTTTCGGATTTCTGTCATGGGAATAACTCGTTGAATGCCTGTCTTCAGGGAACACGTGTTCCAGTTGTTTGCCGCTGAAAGGGTCTCGTTGCTCATGATCTGGTCTCTCCTTGGAAATCAGTCCGTCCATCGCACCCGGTAGAACCGGGCCTCGTCCCCAACTGCCCGGCACCTCCCGGTGCAATGCCCACGCTCCACGACCACCCGGTCGAGGGTCTCGGGGCGCCACGTCTGGAGATCGTCGCTCGACTCGACCCGATAGCGTGCGCCCTCAGGTCCATGCCATTCGAGAGTCACCCACCACTGGGAAGCGGCTTCCTCCACCGCCGTCTCGCCCTCGACGGCGGGGCGCGGTCCTGCGGCAGGATCAATCCGGAGCGAAAGCAACCGGATATCCCCAGCAGTTCCGTTCCCGGAACCGGCATCGCCCGGTCCCACCAAAGGTCCTGTCCCACCCGGTCCAGAACCCGACTCCGTAGCCCAATCCACCACTACAACGGGCTCTGAAACCACAATCCCACCCGCCGTCAGGTCGGTCGATGGCGCCGTCGGCAACACCACATCCACCGAAGGTTCCGACACCACAATCCCACCCGCCGTCAGGTCCGTCGACGGCGCCGCCGGCAACACCACATCCACCGGCGGCTCCGCCACCACAATCCCGCCCGCCGTCAGGTCCGTCGACGGCGCCGCCGGCAACACCACATCCACCGGAGGCTCCGACACCACGATCCCGCCCACCGTCAGGTCCGTCGAAGGCGCCGTCGGTAACACCACGTCCACCGCCGGTTCCGACACCACGATCCCACCCACCGTCAGGTCCGTCGAGGGTGCCGTCGGCAACACCACATCCACCACCGGTTGCCCCACCACCAGGATCGTCGGCATCGAGTCCGCGCGCAGCGGATCCGATTCCAACGCGACCTCCAACCCGTCCTGCCAGCGGTCGCCGTCGGTGTCCGGCTTCCTCGGATCCGTGCCCCGAATCGCCTCCTGATCATTCATGAGGCCGTCGCCATCAATGTCCCCATCGTCGGTATCGGCGATGCCGTCTCCGTCCTGGTCCCGATCCGACACCAAAGGATTCGGGTCCACCCCATCGACGATCCCGTCCCCGTCCGTGTCCGGATTGAGCGGGTTGGTACCCGCGGCAACCTCCGCACCGTCGCGCGACTGGTCCCCGTCCGTATCCGCTTTCAGTGGATCGGTTCGGGCGGCGAGTTCCGCAGCCGCATCGAGGCCGTCCCCGTCCACGTCGGGGTCCAGTCCGTCCACGATACCGTCGCGATCCAGATCCGGCTGCACCTCCACGGTCACGGTTTGCCGCCGTTGGAGGCCGATCGCATCGGTCGCCACCAAGGCGAGGGAAAGGTTCCCGACGATTTCCGATCGGACCCGAAGTGTCGCATTCGTCGACGCAGTCCCGGCTGGGATCGAAAGACTGATTCCACCCGCCGGTGACCACTCCGCCTGCGCGGGCTGATCGACCTCAACGTCGAGGCGGACCAAGTCTCCATCCGCGTCCGTTACCAAGATGGGAATCTCCCGGAACGTTCCCTGGGCGGCTACGCCCGGCGCGGCCAACGAGATTACGGGCGCCACGTTCCTGAGCGCCACTTCCCGGAACTGAACGTTGTCCATGGCGATGTCGTCGTTCAGCGACCCGAGGTTCCGGGAGTCTACCACGATCGTCAGCACCCGGTCCGTCAACGGAGTCGGGAATGTGATCCGGGTGAAGGCTGTCCGCGACACGATCACGTTCGTCTGTCCAAACAACACCTGATTGCTGGCGCCAAGCACCTGCACAAGGGCGACGGTCGGATCGTCGGCGAACGTGGGGGTGAACGCCGCCAGATCGAACCGATGCAGGCTCGCTGCAAAACCCGGGTCTCCCCGCAAGGTGAGACGCAGGACACCCACCGAGTCGGCGTCCTCGAACAACACCCGCGACAGCGACCCGTAGCCCTCCCTCCACAACGCCGGTGCAACCGCCCCGTACTCCGCGGTCACCCGTGGCGCCGACGGATTCGTTCCGCCGTACCGGAAGCCGTCCTGAACCGCATTGGTCACGCGATCCCCATACGCCTGCGGCACCCGTTGAAAGTCCCGGATGCCATCGATGTCGAAGGTCAGCGTCACCGGATTGCCGACGAGGTCCGAGACCAGCGGCTCTGGATCCGACCCATCCACCAAACCGTCTTCATCCGTGTCTGCGACCCGCGCCTTCGTTCCCGCGACGGCTTCCTGCCGGTTGCTCAGGCCGTCCGCGTCCGGATCCCCGGCGGCATCATCCACCAGCGGATCCAATCCGTTCGCCAGCTCGTAGACATCGAGCATCCCGTCGTCGTCGGTATCCGCGAGGGCGTTGGCCGTCACTACCCCGCGCACCAGCGCCGGACCGGATTGCAGTTCCCCGTCGTCAGCGACGTACGCAAAGGAATCGGTTCCCACGAAGAATGGATCCGGGATGTACGCGATCCGGCGGCGACGGTCCGTCACCAACCCCGGGAACACGGTGATCTCG
>CAIMMI010000322.1 GCA_903842505.1 uncultured Verrucomicrobiota bacterium
CACGCAGAACGAATCGTAGACGAAGTCCGAATCACCGAAGAGATAGACTATGCCGTCGGCCTTCGATTCCTTCAGGAAGTCCGCCTTGGCGGCATCCTTCTGGTCGCCTTCCTTCGCAGCGTCCCCGGGCTTGCCGTCCGGGAAAGCCGTCTTGAACTTGCCGGACAACCGAACCGCCAAGGCATACTCGACGCCCGTCGCGCTGAAATCGTCCATCACCTTGCGCCCGTTCAACTGCGCCGTGACGCCGTCCACCAACTGCGCATCCTTGCTGCTGTGGAGGAGGACTTCCTGCTTCAACCCGTCCGCCGGCTTGCCGGTAAAGGCTCCCGAGAAGGGCAACAAGATGTTGTCCGACTGACCGAACACCGCGTCGCCCTCGGCGACGGCGTCCTTCGTCAGGAAGAGGAAGGCCGGCGCAGGCTGGGGCGGGCGCCCCGGCGCCGTCGCCAATTCGCGGGAGAACTGCGCGTCAGCGACGACCTTGGCCGTGTCGAATTCCAGCCCCCAGGACTTGAGCAGCTTCGGCAACGTCGAGCCCCCGCCCATGTTGAAACCCATCGGATTCGGGTTCCGGTTGTCCGCCAGGCATAGCGCATCGAGCATCGCCACCAGACGACCACCCCGCAGGACAAACTGGTCGAGCGCGAACTGCGCCTTGTCGGAAATGTCCTTCGGATGAAGGAGGATCAGGACGTTGATCTTGGGATCGATTGCGTCGACGTCCATGGCCACCTGCTGCACGTCGAAATCCCGCTTCAGCTCATTGACGAACACCCACGGATCGCTGCCCTGCTGGCCCATGCGCATCATCATCGGGTTGCTCGGCGTGCCGAAAACCGGCAACGGCGTCATCACGCCCACGACGGGCTTGGTGGTCTGGAGCACCTGCGAAACGGCGCGCGCCAGGTCGTACTCGAGCAGGCGGTCCCGCTGAACCGACAGAGCCGGAACCGCCACCTTCTGCGGATCCAGCGTGATCGAGAGCCCGAGGTAGTAGGGCTCACCCGTCTGCGGATTGGCCTGAGGTTCGACGCCATCGAGCTTGGCCGCATCCTCTTCCTCGGAGTCCGGCTGCGGATCAAACTTCTTCACCCGCAGCATCCCCCTCGACGCACCGGCAAACTCGCCGAGCAGGTCCTCGACCTGGCGGGCGTAGACTTCTTCCATCGGCGGAAGGCGATTGCCCTTTTGCGAGGCGTAGAAGTTCACCACCACCGGGGTGTCGCTCTTCGCCACCCGCGAGAGGATTTCCCGCGTACCGTCGGAGAGCGAATGCAGCTTGTTTTCGGTGAGGTCCAGTCGGATGGGCGCACGCCCGATCACGAAGTTGAACAGCACCACCACGACGAACGCCACCACCACACCGATGGCGGAGAACATCAAGGCCTGGAACTTGGATTGTTTCATGGGCTTGTCAGTGAAGGTTGAGGTTCAGGCCCCGCGCACACCGCGAAGCACGACGCTGGTTGAAAACAGGGAGAATCCGATGACGGATCCGAAATAGATCACGTCGCGGAAGTCGATGACTCCCTTCTGGAACGCGCCGAAGTGATGCCAGGTCGACATCCCCTTCACCAGATTCACGAGCGTCTCGGGAACGTGGTTCACGAGGAACTGGGTCACCGGTTCCCAACCACAAAGGAGGAGCACGAAGCACACGACCACCGAGATGATGAAGGCGATGATCTGGTTGCGGGTGATGGCTGACATCAACTCGGTCACCCCGAGGTAGGCCCCCGCCAGCAGGAGGCTGCCGACGTAGCCGGAGATCACGGCCCCGTTGTCCGGGTCACCGAGATAAGCCGTGGTCAAGACCACGGGGAAAGTCAGCGCCAAGGCGATCGCGAGGAAGAGCCAACTGGCGAGAAACTTGCCGACGATGGCCTGCCACGGGGCGATCGGCATCGTAAGCAGCAGTTCCAACGTGCCGCTCCGGCGTTCCTCCGCCCACAGGCGCATGCCCACCGAGGGCACCAGGAACAGGTACAACCACGGATGCCAACTGAAGAATGGCTCCGCCAGCGAGGCCTGCCCCCGCTCATGGTAGTAGCCCAGGCTGAATGTGAAAAAGCCCGTCAGCAGGAGGAAGATGACGATGAACACGTAGGCCACCGGCGAGTTGAAGTACCCGCCCAACTCCCGTTTCGAGATGGTCCAGACGTTACGGAATCCTTCGTTCATAGCGGTCAGAAATTCATGGGTTGGGCCCGCGACTCGTCTCCATCGGCGGTCGCAGGCCAGTTGAAGTCTCTTTTCAGGCGTTCGACCCAGCCGTGTCCGGTCGGGTAATGCTGCGGAAGACATCGTCCAATCGACCTTCCTCGGTTTCCAGAGCGTCGAAGCGCCATCCTTCCTTCGACACCACATCCGCTACGGCACTGGCGAGGTCCGCGCCTTGCCCACGTTCCCTCGGTTGAACCCGGGCGGATACCATGCTGCCTTCAGTCTGGGCCGTGACCTTCCCGGCCACCCCCAACTGGGCCAACCTGGCCCGCACCTGCTCCACCGCCACGCCGTGCACTCGGAGCGTCACACTCCCGGCCAGTTCGGACTTGGCCTTCAACTGGGCCGGCGTGCCGTTCGCCACAATGCGGCCCCGGTCGATGATGATCGCCCGGGAACAGCAGGCTTCCACTTCTTCGAGGATGTGCGTGCTGAAGATGATGACCTTCTTCTCGCCCATCCTCCGGATCAACTGCCGAACCTCGAACTTCTGGTTGGGATCCAGTCCGTCCGTCGGTTCATCCAGAATCAGGATTTGCGGATCGTGGATCAGGGACTGCGCCAGACACGTCCGGTGACGATAGCCCTTCGAGAGGGTGTCCACGGATTGGTGAAGCACGTTTTCGAGGAAGCAAAGGTTGGTCACCCGCTGGACGGCGTCTTGCCGAGCCCCACCCGAAAGCCCCCGCATCTCGGCCGCCCAGTTGAGGAAGCCATGCACGGTCATGTCCGAATAACTCGGAGCGCTTTCGGGCAGATAGCCCATGAGTCGCTTCGCGGCGATCGGGTCCTCCACAATGTCATGCCCACCCACGGTCACCCGGCCCGATGTGGCCGGCATGAAGCCGGTGATGATCCGCATGGTTGTGGACTTACCCGCGCCGTTGGGCCCCAGAAATCCGAGGACTTCCCCGGGCTTGACCTCGAATGAGACTCCATCCACGGCACGCTTGGTGCCGAACTCCTTTACGAGATTCTCAACGGTTATCATGTCGGATTGGAATTACAGCCATTCGACGCGCAAAAGGGTCCCGGGAAAAACGCTCCGGGAACCCAACCCATCCGATGACGGCGAGCTGTCTGCTGCGCTCAACTTGGCTTCCGCCCAGTAGACAACAGATGGCCGCGCCGTTCAAAAAAAAGTTTGTGGAAGGCCAGCGCAGGAGCGCATTCCGACACGCCCCCCGAAACCGGTGGGGCGAGTGTCCTCACGAGCCGGTTGGGGAGTTTCGAGTTTCAAGATTCAAGGCCGGCTCCGGCTTCAAACTTCAAACTGAAAACTTCGAACTCTACCTACTTCTTCGCCTTCTTCTTGGCCGCCTCATTCTGCTTGTCAGCCTTCCGATTTTCCTCGCGTTCGGTCTGCTCGAACTCCTGTTCAGCCACGCGGACTCCCGGCAGCCGGGCGCGCTCCTCATCCGCCATGTTGGCGGCATCCGTCGGAGTCGGCAGCACCGTTGGCCGCATCAGCACCATCAACTCGGTCCGCCCGCCATTGCGCGACCGGGATGAGAACAGGTTCCCCAGGACTGGAATGCTGGAGAGCAACGGGACACCCGCCTTGGATCGGGAGGTGTTCGAGGAGATGTACCCGCCGAGGAGGATAGCCTCCTTGTTGCGCACGGTCACCGTGGAGGATGCGGAACGGGTCTGCGTCGAGGGAACGTCGTTGCCATCGATGCTGACGGTGGGCCCGAGCTGGTCGATGGTCTGGTTGATCTCCATCACCACCAGACTATCCGGGGTGATGAAGGGAACGACATCCAGAGCCACACCGACGAACTGGCGCTGGATCTGGGTCGAGTTGCCGAAGCTGCCGCCGTTGAAGGACCCGGTGACAAAGGGAACCTCGGAGCCGACCTGAAAGCTGCCCGGCGTTGCATGCGACGTGAGCACCCGCGGACGCTGGACGACGTTCACCCGGGAATCCGTTGCCAAGGCGTTGGCCGCCAGGTCCCAGTTCTTCCCAAGCTGCATGAAGTACGTGAGACCCGCAGACGAGGGGAAGTTCGAGGACGACGAGGACAGGCCGCCGAGGAAGGACTGGCCGGTTCCCAGGACATTGCCGTTGTTGTTCATCGTGCCGCCACCCACGACTCTCGGATCTCCATTCAGCGCCTTCGGCCGCTGACCTGCCGTCACGCCATAGTTCAACGTGTCGTTCAGCGAGACTTCCATGATGATCGCCTCGATCAGAACCTGGGCGAGGAGCGTGTCCACCTTCGACACGACTTCCTTGATCTTCGCGATGTCCTTCTTGCGGGCATACACGATCAGGGAGTTCGAGCGCATGTCCGGCGTGATGTTCGCGTTCTGGGTCAACTCGCCCAGCGTCCCGAGTCCTTGCTGCCCTTGAGCGCCACGGCCGGCACCGTTCAATCGGCTCTGGAAGGTCTGTCCGGTCGTCGGTTGGTTCACCCGGACTGGAGCGGCGACCTGATTCGGATAGAAGCCACTGCCCACTCCGCGCGATGAGTTGTTGAACCCCGAGTTGAAACCGGAATTCATCCCAGACCCGGACCGCCCAAAACCGCCGCCCCGCCGGGAGTTGTTGAATCCACCCTGGTTGAATCCGCCCTGATTCCCAAGTCCCTGCGTCCCCAGGCCACCGAGACCACCACCCCCTCCACCACTGCCGCTGATGACGCTCTGCAGGCTCTGGTAGATGTCCTCCACCTTGCCATAGCGGATGGGGATGACCTCGAGGATGAACTCGTCCTCAACCTCGACGTCCACCTTCTCGATCACCTCGATCATCCGCTTCACGTTGATCGCGAAATCCCGGAGGATGAGGGTCTTGGTGCTCTCCAGCGCCACCGTCCCATTCGCCCCCTGCGCGGAGGCGAAGACCTTGACCAACTGCGCGGCCTCCTCAGCCGGAATGTGCTTCACCTGCACGACGTGCGTCACGAACTGGCTGGCTTCCGCATAATTTGTCGCGCCCGTGTTGCTGCTGAACTTCGCACCCATCTGCATCGCCTGCTGGGACGGCACGACGAGGATGAAGTTGTCACCCATCGGGATGGTGGTGATCTGGTTCAACGCCATCACGGTGTCGAGGGCCTGGATCGTCTCGTCCACCGACAGGGCCTTGGTCGGGAAGTAAGTGATCTGCAGCGCCATGTTCAGCCCCTGCCCCCGCAACACCGTTCGCCCGGTCAGCGGCGCGTACCAGGCATCCAGAACCTGCTCCAAGGCCATGTTCTTGAACTTGACGGTCGCAATGAGGGCATCCAGATCGCCGGAATCCCGTGCGGCCCTCGCTGCCTCGACGGCCGCATCATTCGCCTCCTGATCCGCTGCACTTACCGGCCCTCCTGCCGGATTGGCGCCGGCTGGACGCGGCCCCGTCGCCGTAGGCGGCTGCGGAATGCCAGGTCCCGGACGGAAGGTCGGAGCCCCGGGCGTGGGTCGGCCTGATCCGGGAGTGACAGGAATGGGATTGGTTGTCCCGGGATTCGGCCTACGGAACTGGCTCGGAACCGCGACCCGGTTGGTTGCGGGAGCCGTGGGTGGGGTCGTGGCTGGGGCGCCGATCGCCGTTGCGGGAGCCGTGACCGGAGCGGTCGTTGCCGGTGCTGGCACGGCTGCCGGGACGGCATCCGCCTTCTTCGCGGTCGCCGCCGGGGGGGGCGGGATCACGGTGTTTTGCGCCAGGACACCGTCGGCGGTAGCCAGGACCGCGGCCACCCAGGTTGCGAGTTGGAGCGCTTTCACGAGATTCTATTTCTTTGGAGGACGGTTGGTGGCGCCCGGGCGGTTCCCGGTCACCGGATTGGCGGCGGACGTGGCACGCGATGGCGCGGGCGGGGCTTTCTTCTGGACGCTGGCCACGAGGGTCAGCGTGGTCTGCAACTTCGTCTGCGACGGATCGAGTCGGAGGTTCGAAACATCCCGGACCCGGACCATCGACGAGCCCGAGCCGAGTTCATAAAGGAAATCCACCAATTCCGGCTCACCAGCCACGACGGACACCGTGACTTGAATGTCATCGAAGAATTGGTTGGTCTGGCCGTTGGCCCCACGTGCCGAGATCGTCGACGGAATCATGCTGTTGATCTGCACGCCCGCGGTGGCAGCCGCCTTGTTGATCGTCTGCTGGAGCTGATTCGCTGCGTCATCGCTCGCCACCTGACCACCCCTCGCCTGGAGTTCCCTCAGACGCCGGACGTAGTCATTCGTCTTCGTCGTCTCACTCTCGTACCGACTCCGGACCCGGCCCGTTTCATCGAGTCCCCGCTCCACTTCGCCGAACTCGCCGAAATACGGCCACACGAACCAGTAGTTCACCAGGAGCGCCACCACGACCAAGGCCCCAAGCACCATCCGACGCTCACCTGGCTGAAGGTTCAACCGATCAAACCAGGAAGTCATCGGGCCTCCTTTGCATCCAACCGGTTCAGTTCGGCCTCAAAGCTCCACGTCGCCACGGTCCCGCGGGTATTGACCTGCGCCGGCTTCACGGAGCCGAAAAGCTTCTGATCCCGGACCTCCACGGCGGCCAGCTCCGAGTTGTACCGGGTCACATCCTCCCGGGCCGACGGCTCCACGGTCCCGTCCAACCGCAGTGTCTTGCCCCGGACGAAATTCATGGAGCTGAGCGTCATCGAGGCGGGCAGCTTGTCCACCGCCGCCTTCCAGCAGTCCAGCGCTGCGAACCGCAAATTGACCTGCTCTTCGAGGATCAGGACCTGATCCCGGAGACGCATGGCGTTCGTGTAGTGCTGCGCGAGGGACTTCAGATTGACCTTGTTCTCCTCCAACGTGCCCTTCTGGTGATTCAACCAGGCGAGCAATCCCAGAGCGACGAGCAGGTACGTCATGCCAATCGTTCCCAGCCCCCTCACCCACAACCGATCCACGAAGGCCTGCCGATTGCGCAGCGCAGTCTCCGCCGGCATCAACGTCAGCGCGCGCCCAGCCAAGGCCTCCCGCGCCGTATCCGCTGCAGTCATGGCCAGATCCCGCAATGGACGACGATCGACCGACTGCCCGCTCCAGGCCGCCAAAGCCGGTTCCAGAAGATCCGCCGTCGAAGTGTCCGAAACCAATCGGACCACCGGCATCCCTCCGTCCAGCCAGCCATCCAACTCCGCCGCCCATGCCACACGCGTCAGGGATGCCGTGAGCACTTCTCCCGCCCCCGCCCCCTCCGGAATGCGCAGGACGTCCACCTGACGCCATCGCCCCCCGGTCCGCCAGGCCACCGTCAGCAGCCCAGGGACTCCCATCGGATCGAGGACGATCCAAAGTCCATCTTCCTGCGCCTGCGAGACCAGTTCGCGGGCCATGGCCACATCGAGGCGATCAACCACGAATCCACGACCCCGCAATTCCTCCAACCGCGCCTCCACCGCCGGTCGCGGCGCCATGACCACCAGCACCGCCGCACCGCCCGAGCTGGCTTCGCCCAACAATTCGTGGCCTGCCACCATCTGGCTCGGCGGCAAAGGAGAGATCTTCTCCAACTGCAACTCCACCATCGCCCCAAGTTCCGAGGCATCCGACCCCGGGAGGTCCACCAAACGGATGCAAACATCGGTCGCCGACATCCAGGCAACATCCAACCGCGGCTTGATCAGCAACTGCCAGTCCCGAGCCCCAACCTTTGCCGGAACCTTCCCTCCCGCTGGAACCGGAACGACCAACCCGGGTTTGACCCCATCCTTGCCCTTGCTGAACGCCAGCACCCGTTCCGCCACCGTCCCGTCGAGCAGGACGTGACACAGATCTTCGCGTGTCGATTTCTTGCTCATCGCGCACCCGCCTTCTCGTCGCCGATCAGGCCCTTCACATGCTCCTCGGTCTGGGTCACGCGCAACACCTCTTCGATCGTCGTAATCCCGAGTCTCACCTTCCGCCACCCGTCCTCGCGCAACGTGCGCATCGCCTGCTGCCTCGCCATCGCGGCGATCGTCGTTGCCGGCGCCCGGTTCATGACCAGCGGCCGGATCGCCTCGGACATCACCAGCAATTCATGGATGCCCGTCCGTCCCTGATAACCCAGCTGACGGCACTCCTCGCAACCCACGCCCTTGAGGAACGTCGTCGAGTCAATCTGGTCCGCCGGGAATCCGATCTTGCCCAAGTACTCGTGGTCGACCCGCTGCGGGGTCTTGCAGTGCGGGCAGATCGTCCGCACCAGACGTTGGGCCATCACCGCCTCCACCGAAGACGCCACGAGGAAGGGCTCGATTCCCATGTCGATCAACCGGGTGAACGCGCTCGGCGCATCGTTCGTGTGCAGCGTGCTGAACACCAGGTGACCCGTCAGGGACGCCCGGATCGCGATCTCCGCCGTCTCGAGGTCGCGGATTTCACCGACCATCACGACATTCGGGTCCTGACGAAGGATATGCCTCAGGCCCACGGCGAAGGTCAGACCGATATCGGCCCGGACCGGAATCTGGTTGATGCCCTTGAGCTCGTACTCAACCGGTTCCTCGATCGTGATGATCCGCTTGGTGACCGAGTTGATTGTCGAAAGAAACGCGTACAGGGAGGTCGACTTGCCGGATCCCGTTGGTCCCGTCACCAGGAAGATGCCGTGGGGCTTGACGATGATGTCGCGGATCTGGGCCTCCTCGTTGACCCCGAACCCCAACCGGTCCAAACCAAAGAAGATCTTCCCGCGCGTCAGCAACCGCAGCGAAACCGACTCACCCCAGACGGTGGGAACCGTCGAAACACGGATGTCGATCTCCTCACCCTTGATCCGGACGTTGATGCGACCGTCCTGGGGGAGGCGCTTCTCCGCGATGTTCATCCCGCTCATCACCTTGATGCGCGAAATCAACGCGGCCTGGTAACGTTTGATCTGCGGGGGGAGCGGCGTCTGATGCAGGATGCCGTCGATGCGGTAACGGATCCTCAACTCGTCCTCGGACGGCTCGAAATGGATGTCCGTCGCCCGATCCTTGAAAGCTTCCCAGATGACCTGGTTGACGAACTTGATGACCGAGGCCTCCTGGTCGTCCCCGGTGATCTCACGACTGTCCGCGATCTCGATGTCGATCGCCTCGTCTTCCGCCATCTCATCCAGCGTCTCGGCGCCGACGCCATAGTACCGCTTCAGGGACTTCTCGATCTCGGTCCGCGGCGCCAGCACGAACTCAACCGGTCCCCGCGCCTCGAACTGCACCGCCCCCAGCATCGCCGCGTCGAATGGGTCGCTGACCGCCACCCGCAGGACGTCGTTCTCCATCGAGACCGGCATCGCAAAATGCTGGAAGGCGACCTTGGTCGAGATCCGCCGGCAGACCTCGGAAGGTACCGTCACGGTCTTGAGTTCCACGTAGGACCAACCCAGCGATTCCCCCAACTTCTGCAGGAAGGCATCGTCCGAAAGACCAGCCTCCCGCGCAAAGAACGTCAACCGGGGCTCCGTCGATCCGTTATCGGCCGCCGAACGCCACGCCTTCGACCAGGAATCAACCTGGTGTGGGCTCGCCAAGGCGGCCCGGGCGAAAACTGATTTGAGCGACGTGAATGCCATCGTGTGTCCGGCTTGCTGACTTGATCGTTGGCGAACCGGGAAAGTTGCGCTGGGAGTGAAAGTTCTCCCGCTCCAACTTCCAAGGCCAAACCTTGGGAACCCTACTTCCCCTTTCGATCCTTCCGTTGCAAATCCTTCAAGGGCCGCCACCCGATCCGCACCACTTTCTCCCGCTCGAGCAGCGCCCGCATTTCAGGATCCCGTGTGAAGACCTCGAACTCCTCCGACCGGGTCCGCCAACTGCCCGTCACCGCCTTCAACTCATCCGTGGGCTGGCCCGCATGGATGAAAAGCTCCGTCACCCCGGGCTTCAGGGTCGCCATCTTCCGCATCCAGTAGGCCTTCACACCTTTCCCCTCGTCCTTCAGGTCCTCGTAGATGAAGTCGTCCGGGAACACGATCCCCTTGGCCGCAAACACCGACCGGATCGAACCGGCGTTGTTCTTCTCGAGCGTCGCCTGCGAGGCCATCCGCACCGGCAGGTCAAACTCCACCGCCAGCTTCAGGTACTGTTCCACGTAGGCCGGATGCAACTGCAGCGTCCCCATGTGGGAGTCGAGGTGGGTCACGTCGATCCCGGCCGCCAACGCCTTCTTCACCTGCGCGCGGGCCTCGACATAGGCCTCCTCCGGCTTCGCACTCGCGTAAACCTGGGGCACTTCGTGCCAGAAGTATCCGTCCGGATCGATCAACCCCGGCACTTCCGTCCGCGGCGCCACCGGTCCCCATCGATACACCTTCCACTCGGAGGTCTGGCAAAGGTGGAGCCCGAAATCCCTCTCAGGATGCGCCCGGGCGTAGTCCGCCATCTCCTGGAACCACGGGCACGGCACCATGATCGTGGCGCTCGTCATCAGGCCCTTCTCCATGGACTCGATGGTCGCCACGTTGGCCGTGTGACACATGCCGGCGTCGTCGCCGTTGATGATCAACAAGCGCGAACCCGCCGGGTATCCCAACCGCTCCACCAGCGTGGGCTCGGCCGCTGCCAACCCCCACGCCGTCACCCCTGCCACCAACAGTCCCCGGAAGTGCATCCGCACGGGATACCCCACCGGAAGGCCTGCGAACAGCCGGAATCCGGGTTAAAGCTTCGGCTTCAACTGCGGAAACAGGATCACGTCCCGGATGCTCTCCTGGCCCAGCAGCATCATGCACAGGCGATCAATCCCGATCCCGATGCCGCCCGCCGGCGGCATGCCGTGCTCGAGCGCCACCAGGAAGTCCTCGTCCAGCTTCTGCTGCTCGCCCCCGGCCTGCTGCTCCAACCGCTCCCGCTGTTCGATCGGGTTGTTCTGCTCCGTGTAGCCCGGCGAGATCTCCTGCCCGTTGATGCAGCATTCAAAGACTTCCACCGTCGTCGGATCGTCCGGCGACAACTTCGCCAGCGGCACCAATTCCTTCGGCAGATGCGTCACGAACGTGGGCTGGATCAAGGTCGGCTCCACCAACTTCTCGAACACCGCTCCCGTCACCTCGAAATCTTCGTACGCCGCGGCGATATCCCCCCCGAGCTTCAGGTCTTCCACCGCCCGACGCCGACGTTCCTCCGGCGTCACCCGGAACCAGTCGGCCCCCGCCTTCTCCCGGACCAGATCCTTGTACGAAACCCGACGCCAGTTCGTGAGATCGATGGTCTTGTAGACGTCGCCCTGCGGGTTCTTGTGTTCGATGACCAACGTCCCAAGGACCCCCTGCGCCACGTGCCGGATCAACGACTCCACCGTGTCCATCATGGTCGCATAATCCCCGTACGCCTCGTAGGCCTCCAGCATCGTGAACTCCGGGTTGTGCCGACGCGAAAGTCCCTCATTGCGGAAGTTCCGGCCGATCTCGAACACCTTGTCCACGCCGCCCACCAGCAACCGCTTCAAGTACAGTTCCAGCGCAATGCGCATGAAGAACTCGCACCCCAGCGCGTTGTGCCAGGTCTTGAACGGCTGCGCCGCCGCCCCGCCCGGGATCGCCTGCATCATCGGGGTCTCCACCTCGACGTACCCACGCGCATGGAAGAAATTCCGGATCTCCCGGACAATCGCCGACCGCTTCAGGAACACGGTCTTCACGTCGTCGTTCGCGATCAGGTCGAGGTACCGCTGACGGTACCGCACCTCCGTGTCCTCCAACCCATGCCACTTCGCCGGCGGCGGCCGCAGCGCCTTCGACAGGATCACGAACGACTCCGCCTTCACGCTCGGTTCGCCCGTCCGCGTCCGGAAGATCGTGCCCTTCACCCCGATGAAATCCGCCAGATCGAGGTGCTTGAAGATCTCGAAGCCCTCGTCGCCCAACGCCTGCTTCTGCGCGTAGACCTGCACCCGACCCGACACATCCTTCAGGTCGATGAACTGGCTTTTGCCCATGTCCCGGTGCGCCGTCAGGCGCCCGGCAATCGCCACCGTCGCGCCCTCGGGCAATTCGCCCGCCTCGAATTTCGCCCGAGCCTCGCCACAGCCGATGTCCGGCGTGAACTTGTTCATGAACGGGTTGATGCCGCGTTCCTGAAGCGCCGCCAGCTTGGCGCGGCGCTGCTCGATCAACGAATTCGTATCATCCATAAAACGGGGCGCGATGAAACCACGTCCCCGCCCGCATGGGGAGTTTCAAGTTTTGACGCCGGCTCTGGAACCGATACCGTTCCGATACCATGGCTTCGCTCCTGATAAAGAACGTGCCCCCGCGACTCCATTCGCAGCTCAAGAAGCGTGCAGCCGCGCATCGGCGATCCCTCAACAGCGAAACGATTCACCTGTTGGAAGGATCGATCAGCGGCACGTCCCCTGCCCCCGGGCCCGTCACCAACCCTTCCCATGATGGTAACTGGGACGAGATCCTTGCCAGACTGCCACCCGAGTCCGCCCAGCGACTTCGAGCGCTCCGAGACCTGCAACAGAGCGTCGATTCCCGACGCGTGGATACGGATGCCTGGATGAGAACGGCGAGCGATTCGAGGCGTTGAGCAGCAGGCCGCCCATGTTCCTCGACACCAATTTCCTGATTGGGAGCATCCGGTCGGGCACGCCCGCAGCCCTTCAGGTCGAACAATGGATCATCCAAGGGGAGCCCCTGAATGCGTCGGCGATTGCCTGGGCTGAGTACCTGAGCGGCCCCTTGCTGCCGTCCGAGGAAGTGGCATCCCGCGCCATCCTGAACCGTATCCATCCGGTGGATGAAACCATCGCCATGCTCGCAGCCCGGCTTTTCAACGAGACCGGCCGTCGTTCCCGCTCATTGCCAGACTGCATCATTGCCGCCACTGCCATGCTCGCACAGCAACCGCTGGC
>CAIMMI010000323.1 GCA_903842505.1 uncultured Verrucomicrobiota bacterium
GAAGGAAGAACTGCCCGTCGGCCACCGCATGAACGCCTGGCTCGCCTCGCTCGGTGCCGAGATGGGAGCCCACGCCGCCACCTTCAAGAAATATCCGCCGAAGAAGATCGGGTTGTGATCCCAAGTCGAAACGAAAACGAAGATGAAGGCAAAGCTCCTCCTCGCCGCCCTCGGCGGCTTCACCAGAGCGGCTTTCGCCGCCACGCCCAACGACGGCACTGTGCTGCCATTTCCACCGACGCCGACCGCCAGCAAGGCAGGGCCGACGTTGCAGAAATCCACTCATAAACGCCGCGTTGAACCCGACCGTTTGCCCAAGGACGCGCCGAATGGGCTCATCGAGCTGGTTGATGAAAGGGCGATGGGTCAGATCTGTCCATGTGACATTTGAACGGCGATTGAGCTGGAGTTGGCGGATGGCAAGGCCACTACGGATCAATAGGACCGGGGCGTGGCATCACGTCATGAGCCGAGCGAATGAGGTGATCCCCTTTTCCGCGGCGACCTCGATCGGCGCCGGTTCCTTGGGTTTCCTGGTTGAAGGCGTTCCGGGTCGGGTAGCGCGGGCCGGTCTCGGCCTGATTCTCGCGAACAGCGACGGCCCCGCGGTTCGGGACGGCGTTCGGCACAGCCGACAGCAGATCGCGGAGGAAGGTGCCGAAGTGGACGGCCGGATCCGATGACTGTCGGTCGCCGAGACTGTCGAATTGGTCGGACAAGAGATCCGTAGCTTCTGGACGGGGGCGTCGGACAGCCCGTAACCCTGTTGCCCCTCCCGAAGCCCGTGCCCCAACGGGGCAAACGGTGAAGCTCCGGGCGCCGAGCCCGGCCAACCGTGAAATGGGTGCCTTCGTGAGGATGCTCTTGAATCGAGTTTCAAATGGACAGCTCTCACTGGGCATCGACAATCCTTCGAGTCCTTCAGCGACAATCAAAAATCCCGACGCTCACCCCCGCACTTCATCCAAACCACTTTCCTGTCCCGAAATGAATGAGTCTAGTGATGCGATTAAGTATGGCCTTCCTGGTGAAGAAGAATTTCAGGTTCTTGATGCGCTTGAACCCGCTCTTGATGTCTTTTTCAAGAGCGCTGGTATGCCAAAGGAAGATTGGATCGTAGATGTGAGGTACAAGTGTGTGGTTGTGATTGCTCAGGGTGCATTTTGTAATGAGTTTTCGCAGAGGCTCAATGGGTTCATATCCGAACGGATTCCCGCCGGATATGGGCTTCACACGTGTATCGAAAGCGATGAAATGAATATACCTGAAGGATGGTTGAAATACGGCCTTCCCGGTTCTGAAGGGCATCAGTTGAGGGCAGCGGTCCACCGTGCGCTGTGGGGCTACCTGGATCTTCAGGGTATCTCGAAGGAGGGGGTACGCGTGGAAGCCGGGAGCGATTGTATGATTCTGTCCGTGCCGGAGGCTTGTCCTGAGGAACTGGCGCATCGGCTCAAGGCATTTGTCTTGGAGCGGATTCCGGCGCACTACGAGATGCATGCCTGGAAGGGGGACAAGAGGTATTGAGGGGTGCTCCACGGGCTGGCCTTGGAGGGGGCAGACAGGATGTCAGGAGGGACGGGATGGGTCCGTTCTCAGACCTAAGGTAGGCTGAGGCGGAACCGGTCCTCTGAGCGCAATGGAGGCGGTCCCGTCCCCAATCCCCATGTCCGTCACACATCTCCTGCCAGGATCGGCCTCGCATGGATTCCGCTGTCGACACGATCTCCTGCCGGTCGGGCCTGACACGTCGGGCCGCTGCCACCACCAACCGCCGCGCCGTCACCGTCGAGCGACCAACTCCGCTCCGGGATCCGGACACCCCATGACACGCGCCCGTCGTTGATCTTCCTTGGATAACCCCAGTCCTTTGATCCGCACCGGATTCAAGTGAAGGTACCGGCCGACTTCCTCCAACCGACCCTCATCCTGGATCAGCGCCGACTTGAATGGTCCCTGAAAGACGTGGCCCCTCCTTCGATGCGCCCAGTTGAACCTTCCCACGGCTCATCACGTGATACCAACCGTCAACAACATGGATGCGAAGCGGTCGTGCCATCGGGCAAGGCTGAGCGTCAGCCACCAATTGTCAATAATACGGGACTGACCCCATTGCCTCGATCGGCGGCGATGAGCGCGATGCGTTTCGGATCTCCCACCAGCGCCTCCTGCGCGGCCCACTTGGTTTTGAGCTTCTCCTTCTTCGTCAGCTCCTCGCCTTCGGTGATTTCCTCAAACTCTGCGTCGCTGGCGTTTAGGCCCATCTTGGCGATGCGGCTTTCGTAATAGATCGGCACCGTGGCCTTGTCGGCGACACTTCAAATCATCGAGGCTAACGAGCCGGGCTGGACGCTGGCACCGGGATACTGGGCAAGGATTTGGCCCTTAAGGCTCCGGAGAAAAGTCGCGGGACCGAATTCTGGCAGAAGGATTCGATGGTTCGGTTTATTCCCGTTGATTGACTCGTCTGTGACGATGAATGCACCGGCATCGTAAAGACGCGCGCCCACGCTTTGCTTCATAAATATCTTGTAGCGCTCCGCGTAGGACGGGCCTTCGAAGCTCTCAACCTCATCACTTCCTGCCACCCGAAAAGGAGGCATGGTCAAAAAGTGCGGTTGCTTGATTCGAACGGGTTTCCCGTCTGAGTCTGGTTGGTATTTGCCGACGAAGAGATAGCCGAGCCACGGACGCGGCTGCTGCCGCTCAAAACCAGACTGACCGTAAGTGACCCAGAAGTCATGGGCATTGCCGATACTCTCTTCGAGCCGGTTGTTCTGATTGTTGCCGATACTCTTGTCCTGCGATTTGAACTCCACCGCGGCATAGAGCACCGGGCCGACCGCATCACCTTTGGCAGGATGAAAGCGGCTGTTTGCCAAGACGATCAAATCCCAGTTCTTGGACGGGCGAAAGTAGGACGGAAGGATCGAGGGCGTCGTCGAAAGATGGCCGCCAGCAAAGATGTGAGCCGGGTTCACTCCAAGCCCGACTAGAAAATCTCGAATGGTGGTCGCGAAACCATCCATCGTCTTGCCGTGAAGATTGACATCACGGGTGCCTCCCTGAGTCTTCTTCGATTTTACGGTGCTCTTCGAGCTCCACCAATGGTTGACGGCGTTGTGAAAGAGTTCTGCTTCTGCTGGCATAGTCAAAGTGGGAGGGAATCAATCTGGTAGGCTTCCAAAGCTGCACGCGTTGCCAGTGCCACGTCTTGGGTGTCGAAGGCTTGGCGGAGAGTCTCAGCGAGTTCGTGTGAGATGTTCTCTGGGGCAGGCACACGGATTCGACGGAGGTATTGCGCCTGAAAGCGCAGGAACCCGCCCCGCATCCGAACGCCATAACAGTGAATGAAGAACTCGCCAACCGCTGACATGAGCAGCCCGCCAAGCACGCGCAGGTCCCAGGTTTCCGAAGTGATCCAGTAGAGGTTGTGCTGCGGATATGTTCTCCCAAGATCGAGCGTCGGGAGGAGGCGATGCTTGATGTCCGCGATGTAGAGCTTTTGCTTCGCAAAGAGCCGCAGGTTCACCCGGTCAATTGTCTTGTGCCATTGCAGAGGGCGCTCCTTTGCCGTGTGCCTGCTCGTCAGCAGATCATAGTGCGGCCGCAGATAAGCCTCTAAACGTGGATAGGCTTGAAGATCGATCAGACCTTGCTCGTTCCACGGGTTTACGAGGTAGCGACCTGACCACGCCACTTTCCCCGCCTTCAAGTCCGACGCCATGGCGAGCGGGAGCAGGCGATCCGGTTCAATGTCCGGTCGGACATCCGTGATGAAAACCCGGTCGGCCCCGGTTGCTACGCCAATGCCAATCTGGGTTCCGGTAGCTTTGCTTTCAAGGGGCAGGCACGTCGCTTCGAGACGTTTGAGAAGTTCCAACGCTTCGAGTGAAGAGCACGGCCAAGGGTCACTGCCGCGGAACCAGTCAGGAAAACGCGCAACTCGTAAAATGCTGCTCGAACGGGCCTCGCGGAGCAGGCTTTCCACTTCCTCGCGGCTGGCCTTCTCAATGCCGGGCAGAGCCTTAGCGACGACGACGGGGCCTTGTTTTTCCTGTGCGATAATCGTTACCGCAGGATAAGCCGAAACGTCGGTTTCGAAGGCGGCAACATCATGTGCCTCGATCACGCAGCGGACATTGTAGCCTTCCGTCGTGATGAACTCGCGCAAGGCACTGCCATAATCATTGAGCATCCAGCGGTCGGCACAGATGTAGGCGCAGACGCCACCCGGTTTGAGTTGCTGGAGCGCGGCTTGGTAAAAAGCTACGTAAACATCCGCCCGGCCCCGCATGGCGCTAAAGCCACTGCGGTAGAACGCAGTTTTATCCTCGGGAATCTCTTCTAACCGGATGTAAGGCGGATTGCCGATGACAAAATCGGCAATGGGGAAAGCGAGAGAAGCTTCGAGGAAATCGTCGGTTCGAATCCAGCCCCGCGACAGCGAGGCAGCAATCGGAGCGGGTATTCCGAGATCGAGAAGCGTAGCGCAGACGAGTCCAATGGCCTTTTCGGCGGAAGCGGGATCTATCTCAAA
>CAIMMI010000324.1 GCA_903842505.1 uncultured Verrucomicrobiota bacterium
CTCGCAAGTTCGAGCCCCGGGCCGTGGAACCCGTGCGCGCTGATCGCGTCAAACACGAGTTGCCCCGCACCCTCAAGCCCACGGCACCGGCGCCGGCCCCCTTCGTTCCGCCCGCGGTTCCGAAGACCAGCGCGGTGATCCCCGTCGCAGCACCGGCACCCCCTCGGCCCCGGACACCGAAGCCTGCAGCCTCGGCGACCGCAAGCCTTGCACCGAATCCCGACGCTTCGTTCCAGACCGCAGCAGCGGCCGTAACGCCCCCGATTTCTCGAGCCCCAAAAGCCCCCCCGGCTCCGGTCGCACCGCGTCCCAATGAAGCGGAAGCCGTGGACTCGAAGTCTCCGGTCGCCGAACCAACGGTGGGCGCTACCCGCCTCTGGATCAGCACCGGTGAGGAAAACGGAACCACAGTGGAAGCCCTGCGCGATTTCATCCTGGGGACCACGGGTGAGCCAGCCACTTCATTGGGCCGCATCGATATCCGCGAGCGACACAGCTTTGTGGATGTCCCGGGCGACCGAGCCGCCTCCTTCGTTTCGCGCCTCAAGCGCGCAGAATTCGGCGGCAAGCGCGTCAAAGCCAAAGTAGCCTGAGTGGTTGTTCACCTTCGCCTCGGCGAAGGTGCTCTCAGGGCGTTGCAGGCAGGCCCATGCAACGCCCCTACGGAGGACTTGGGTGCTCGCGGACACCGGCCAAACCGAATCCTCCTCCGGGCTTGGGGGACTCCAACTCCTCCCGTAGCCTTCTGGAAATGAACGTCACGCTTCGCGGTCAGCGCCAGCACCACCGCACGGTCTCCTTCGACGCTTTGGCAAATGCCGTGGTGCTGATTGAGCAGCGACTGTTACCCCATGACTTCCGGTTGGTGAAGACCCGCGACTACCGGGAAACCGCCGAAGCCATCACCACCATGGTGGTTCGCGGTGCCGGGGCCATCGGAGCGACTGCCGCCTACGGCCTTGCCCAGGGCGCCCGAGCCTTTCGAGGCAGCCGACTGGATCGCTTCGAGGCACACATCGAGACGGTGTATCAAACCCTCAAGGACGCGCGCCCCACGGCTGTGGATCCGGTCAACGCCATGAATACCATCCGTGAAGAGATGTCCATGGGCGATACGGTCTCCGAGCGCCAGGACATCGCCTTTGCCGCGGCCTCCCGGTTTGCGGAAGAAGACGTCCAGCATTGCCGCGCATTGGGCGAACACGGTGCCTCCCTGATCCGGGATGGAATGAGGGTGTTGACCCACTGCAACGCCGGGTGGCTGGCCTTCGTGGACATCGGCACCGCCACGGCCCCGATGTATGCGGCGCAGGCAGCCGGCCGAAAGTTCCACGTGTACTGCGATGAAACCCGCCCCCGGTGCCAAGGCGCCTCACTCACCGCGTGGGAACTGGCTCAACAGGGCATCAGCCACCAGATCATCGCCGACTCGGCGGCTGGCTTCCTCATGAGCCGGGGCGAGATCGACCTGGTCATCGTGGGCAGCGACCGGGTGCTGGGGAAGACCGGTGAAGTCGCCAACAAGATCGGCACTTATACCAAGGCCGTCTTGGCGCACCGCCACGGCATCCCCTTCTACGTGGCCATCCCGCTCTCCACCATCGACTGGGAACTGGGTTCCGGACTGGAGATCCCGATCGAAGACCGATCCGGCGATGAAGTCCTGGGAGCCTGGGGAGTGATTCCTGGCAAGGGTGGGAAACCCGGCAAACGGACCTACGTACGGATCGCCAACCCCACCAGCACCGCCCGCAACCCAGGCTTCGACGTGACCCCTCCGGAGTTGATCACCGGGATCATTACTCCCCACGGCATCCTCAAGCCCAAGGCCTTGAGCAAGCTGCGCGGCAAGCGCTGAACAGCCCCACGGCAGCGGGATCGGACCGGAGCGAGCATTGAAGGCGATCACCAAAATCCCTCGCGCACAGCGCGAAAGCTCTATCCTCCCCCGAGCCTTCCTGCGAGCACAGGATCGATCCCGCGGAGCCCACCAAAATACGCCCAGCGGAGCGGGATCGGACCGGAGCGAGCATTGAAGGCGATCACCAAAATCCCTCGCGCACAGCGCGAAAACCCGATCCTCCCTCGAGCCTTCCTGCGAGCACAGGACCGGCCCC
>CAIMMI010000325.1 GCA_903842505.1 uncultured Verrucomicrobiota bacterium
ACGCTTCGAGGGTTACGTCCGAGCCGAAGAGATGCTTTGCGAGGCGTTGCAGGAGCATCCCGGAAACCAGACCGTCCAGGTCGCTCTCGTGCGTGCAGATCACCTCAGGTGTCGCCAAAGTCATGCCGAAGAATCACCGGAAGGTGGGGCGGTGGCGAACGGAATCCACTTCGGGGCTTCAGGCTGGAGCGGGTTGTATCCTGACGGACTCCATGGCAACCACGGGGCCTACTTCGAGATCCCGCGCAGGTGGACGTCGAACCAGTCGGCGAAGGTGCCCAGATCCTTCTCCATGTTTGCCCAGCCGTGGTCGGCGCCGGGCTTGACGTCGACGCGGACGGTGGCTCCGACGGCATCGGCCTTCTTCTTGTAGATCTCGGCCTGGTAGATCGGGACGAGTTTGTCGGCGTCGCCGTGGATGATGAGGGTGGGCGCCGTCTCCTTCTTGAGGCCGTGGATCGGCGAGATCTCGGGTCCGAGCTTCAGCCGTTCCTCGAGCACCTCGGACCGTGGACCGAACGCGGGGTGGAAGGCGCGCCCGACCTTGCCGATGCCCACCTGGGTGTCGCCGGGTGCGCTCCAGTTCTCGAAGTCGGTCGGCGGGAAGAAACAGGCCACGGCCTGGACGGAGGAGGAGGCGCGGTCGACGGCATCCTTGGATGCGGCGTCGCCCGGTCCGCCCTGGGTGGCGAGCGTCAGGGAGAGATGCCCGCCCGCGGACCCGCCGAACACACCCAGCTTGTCCGGATTCACGCCGTAGTCGGCGGCATGGGTCCGGATCCAGCGCACCGAGCGATGCATGTCCTGCGTGATCTCCGGGATGGTGAACTTGGGTTGGGAACCATGGACGACCGCGAAGACCGTGTAGCCGCGGTCGAGGATCTCCTTCATGTACGAAGGGTTGATCCCATCGTGCGAGGAGAAGAATCCGCCGGAGATGACGGCGATGATGGCGTAGCCGTTGGTGCGCGCCGGTTGGAGGACGTCGAGCGTGAGGGCGGTGCCGAACTTGCGGCCATAGATCACTTCGGTCCGGCGGACGCCGGGGACATCGGCCGCCTCGGCCGCAGGATGGGAAAGCAGGAGGGTGGAGGCGACAGCCAACGTCCGACCGAGGCGCGCGAGGGATTTCATGGTTGGAGAGACTTCGGCGGTTTCAGGTTGGTTTTTCAAGGGGGCAAAGTGGGGAAGTTGCGGGGGGATCGCGCGAGGTCGTCCCGGCACCCGCAGGATTTCGCGCGAAGCCGCGAGGGTGCGAGGGCGCGAAGGAAGGAGGTGGGGGCGCGACTCGGATGGCTTTTGTCGAGGAGCACCCTGCGCCTCAGCGCCTCCGCGGGAGATCCCACCCCACTGGCTTTCCAACGAGCCCGAATGATCTCCCGCAGAGACGCTGGGACGCGGGGAAACCCATCAAACCACGGATCCTCTGCGCCCCTGCGCCTCTGCGGGAAATAATCCCCCGCCTCACCGCGCGCCACCTCCCGCGGGGTGCTCCCGCAGGGACGCTGGGACGCGGGGAAAACCCATCAAACCACGGATCCCCTGCGTCCCTGCGCCTCTGCCGGAAATAATCCCCCCGCCTCACCGCGCGCCACCTCCCGCGGGGTGCTCCCGCAGAGACGCTGGGACGCTGGGAAACCCCATCAAACCACGGATCCTCTGCGCCCCTGCGCCTCTGCGGGAAAAACCCTCCGCCTCACCGCGCGCCACCTCCCGCGGGGTGCTCCCGCAGAGACGCTGGGACGCAGGGAAACCCATCAAACCACGGATCCCCTGCGTCCCTGCGCCCCTGCGGGAAAATCCGCCGTCTCACCGCGGGGTGGGGCGAGACTCCGTCGAGCCGCTGCCAGGGAGTGGCAGGTGGTCTCAACACTGCCTTCAATCGCGCGATCTCACCCGGCCCGACGCGGCAGCAACCAAGCCGCAATCACGAGTGCGATCAGGCGAAGGCGCGTGGCAAGGGGGGGCGTCATTGGGCCGAACACAGGAAGCCAAAGCTAGGCAGGTCAGCGGTGATTTTCGAGAATGGATATCGCCGAGAGAGGGGGCGACTTCAGCCCCAAGGGGGCGACCTACGACAGCCCGGGGCAGCGCCCCGCGGATCGGTGACAGCGTGGAGCCTGAGCCCTGAAAGGGCGGCATAGGACTCCCGGGGGGGCACCTGTGGCAGGGGTGACGCGGATGGACGGCTCACGATAGGTGGTTCGTCGTCCGGGAATCCGAGCCTCAGCCGTATCCATGCACAAGTCGTCTCACGCGGAGCCGCGGAGAGCGCGGAGAGAGGGCGGTCACGACTATTCCAACGTCAGCAGCCATTCACCCAACGGTGACTGACCCGCTTGCCATCCAAGTGTCCTTTCTCCGCGTCTCTGCGCCTCCGCGTGAACCTGTCCCCACCCTCAATCGCATGGCTGCGCCATCTGCGGATCCAACCGCCGTTTTCAGGCTCAATCCCGCGTGAACGCCTTGTGCCGCGGATCCCCGCCCGAAAGCAGATAGGCCATGAGGTCCATCAATTCGTCCCGGTTCATTCCGGAGATCGTTCCGGGAGGCATGGGGGACTGCTTCGAGAACTCGATGCCCTCCACCTGGTCCGCAGGCGTGCGGGTGAGCTTGTTCAGATCGAAGGGATTTGGGGCCATGGCGACTTCCTGGTCGGTCTTGACGACGAGTCGGCCATGAAGGGTGCGGCCGTCCTTGAGCTTCACCTGGCTCGCCATGTACTGCTCGGAGATCGAGGCACTGGGATCGCAGATGGCCATGAGAATGTCCCGGATGGCGAAGCGGGCGCCTACCGAGCCCAGGTCCGGACCGGAAATCCCGCCTTCGCCGCCGAAGCGGTGGCAGGCGATGCACATGCCGGCGGAGAACATCTTCCTGCCGTTCTCGTAGTTCCGTCCGCGGAGTTCGGTTGCAAAGAGCGACATGGCCGAGTTCACGGTCCACGCGCCGCCCGGGCCCTTGGGCTTGGGAAGCTTGGAAAGATCCGTGGACGGCAGATCGTCCAGCAACCCGATCAGCGGTTCGACGTCCTTCGTTTCAAGTTGGGCGATGGCATCCTTCCGGATCGCCCGGATGTATCCGGCGTAACTCTTCCCGCCGTCCTTCGCGAGGGTCTCGTTCAGCCATCCGAAGAAGTACTTCCGATCCTCGAGGGTCCATCCCGCCGTGACGCGTCGCAGGCAATACGCGAAGTGGATGTTCCGGGTGTTGGGCGTGTTGGCCATCATCTTCAGGATGGCCCCGCCATACTCGTGTCGCCCGAGCATCGCCTTGTCGTAATCCACCGCCGCGGCTCGAGTGGACTTCATCCGATCAATCGTCTTCCGCACGACCGTCGGGGCGTTCAGGTAGGACAGCACCCGGCAAAGTTCCGCGTTCACCGTGTCGTCCTGGACGGGGTAATGGGTGTCCAGCCGGGCGATGATGGCGGCGGTCTGATCCGTCCCCGGTTGCCCCAGGCGCAGGAAGCAGAGCGCGTAGGCGCGGAGCAGCGCCAGTTGATCTTCCTTTGGCAAGGTTCCAAACGGCAGTTCACCCAGTTTGGCGAGCAACCGATCGGACAGGGACTTGTCGCCCTGCCGGCTCAGCGCGATGGCGGCATGGATCGCGGCGCGCGGGTCCTTCTCCGTGAAGGTGCGTTCGCGCCAGAGGGCGACGTCCTGGTTCTCGATCGCGATGCGGGCTGCGTAGCGGATGTGGCGATCCGGGTGCGCGAGGTGTGGCCAGGCCTTGGCCACCGCTTCTTCGCCGCCCTTGCCCCGCACGTGGAATTCCTCCAGTGAATGACGCAAGGCCCGGAGTCCAGTGTTGGCGACCAGCGTCCTTGGAGCACCGGACGTCTTCGGGCCGACAGGACGGATCCGATAGAGACGGGAGGCCGTGGTGCGCCCGCCTGTGACGAAGTACATCGCTCCATCCGGTCCGAACCGCATGGCCGCGATGTTGAGCGGGCTGCCGTGGAGAAACTCGGTCTTCGTGCCCGTATAGCTGGAGCCGGCCTCCTGCATCTCCACGGTGAAGATCGTGCCGAAGGTCCAGTCGCAGACGAAGAGCTTGTCCTGGAACTCCGCCGGGAAGTTCGAGTGATGCCCGAAGCTGATGGCGGTGGGTGAACCCGGCCCGACGTCGAGCACCGAGCCCAGACTGTCCGCGAAGTAGTCCAGCCAGACACCGGATCCGGACCGCCAGCCAAACTCCGCGCCGCTGGTGACGTGGTTGATGCGCGTGGGCCGATACCACGGGACGCCGATATCGAACTCCATGTCGGAATCGTACGTGAACAGTTCGCCCTCGCGATTCACCGCGATGTCGACGGAGTTCCGGAACCCGGAGGCGACCATCTTCCAATCCTTGCCGTCGGGAGAGATCCGGCAGATCCAACCGCCTGGCGCCTTCAGTCCCACGGCGTGTCCCATGGGATCGGGAATCGAGGGGGTGAGAATGTCCTCCTGCCACACCGGTGGTTGGGCGGAGGTCGTGCCTGCGGGCACGCGGGTGAAGTTTCCACTGACCAGGAACAGGCCCTTGCCGTCGGGTGTGGGGATGATGGAATGGGCGGAGTGCTCATAGCCCATGTCCAGTTTCCTGAGCAGTTGGAACTCATCAAACTGGTCATCTCCGTCCGTGTCGCGGATGCGGTAGAAGCCCCGCATGTTCGACATGTAGAGGCTGTCGAAGGCGTAGAGAAAGCCGTAGGCCCCGCCGACCTTGCGCTTGCCCCAATCCACAGGGTCGTACGGAAAGCCCGGGAGGCTCTCGACCCGGATCGCCGCGCCGTGGGTCGGGAGTGTGACGCGGAAGACACCCTTGTCGTCCTGGTCGGAAACGATCAGGCGACCCTTGGGATCAAAGGTCATCGCGACCCAGGAGCCCTGCGACTTCGGCACTTCGTAGAGCAGTTCGGCGTCGAAGACTTCGCGGATCGAGATGCCCGTATCGGGATCCAGGACCAGTGGGCTCGTGTCCGCGGCCTGTCCCGGAAGCGTGAGAGAAAGCAATCCGAGACAGGCAAGCAGGGAAGCCTTGGACCGGGAAACGTAGGAGTTATCCGCAGATGACGCAGATGACGCAGATAATCTGGAGCCTGGAGCGGATTCATGTCGCACCCGCCCGGCGAGGCTTCGGTCAAGCGAGGTGTTCGGCTTGTGTCTCATCGTGGATCCTGGTTGAGCCGGATGAGGCTGGGGGAATTCGTCGAGGCTTCGATCGCACCGATGGTTTCGCGCAGCGTCTTGGCCTTCTGGCGCATCAGTTTTCGGGGGAAGTCCGGTTCGTCCTTCTCGAAGTAATTCGCGATCCGGGTCAGCTCCGGAAGGACGGTCTTGGCGTGGGTGCCGTAGCTGAGCAGGATCATCATGATCTCCGGGGTCCGGATCTCGCTCGCCCAGGGATTCTGTTCCCGGGTGTATTTGGCGCACGCGGCGATGCCTTCCTCGACGTGGTGTTGGGCGAGGACGCGCAGGCCTTCGATCCGGATCTCATCGGCAAACATCTCACCGCTCGGGGCGGGTGTCATGATGG
>CAIMMI010000326.1 GCA_903842505.1 uncultured Verrucomicrobiota bacterium
ACGGCGCTTCGGAGGAACGGCATGTTCGAGGTGTTCATGGCGGGGGAAATGGAGGAATTCGAATTCATGGTGCAGTTCGTTGTCGGGTTGCGGCGCGTCACCACGTGATCTCCTGAACGACCTCGCCCGGGACCCGGACCGGGACCCGCAGCTCCCGACCCACCACCACCGGGGTCACCCCGGGGAAGCGCATCCGGACCTTGCCGTCGATCGTGTACGTCCCATTGGCGCCCGCTCGGATCTCTCCTTCGGCAGCCCGGAACCAGACCGCACCCGACGGCGCTTCACCACTGAACTTCAGCGTGCGTGTCAGGACGATGTCGACGTCGACCGTCTTGGGAACCGGCGTGTCCTCGACCCGGATTCCCCCGAACGCGTACCGGAACGTCGGCCGGCGCACGTCGTCGAGCGAGTAACCCAGGAAGCGATACCCGGCCGCCTTGCCGGAGTCCTTCGGCCACGCGGCGTCCGAAGACCCGAGGACCGCGAACGGTGCGCCACCGGGGAGCTTCACCACCTGGTCACCCAACGGCGGTTCGAATCCGACGCCGCGGTCCGTGCTGTGGCGCGACATGTCGATGAAGCCGCCCTGCCAGATCATTGCCAGCGACGTGTTGTTCGCGTCGAAGGCCAGGTTCGCGTGCTCGGGATATCCCACGCCGATGGCCCGCGCGCCGGCGCCCTCGATGAAGTTGCGGTAGATGACGGCTTCCTTGTCGACGACGACTTCCTGCCGGGAACGGATCAGTCCCGCGGGAACGTCTGCCTTCGCGCCGCCCGCGAGCCAGGCCCAGATGGCCTTGATCTGCTGGTCGGTGTTGCCGTCGAGAATCTCGGTGTTGGCCGCCCGGCCCTCGGGCCAGAAGCTCGGCATGCGCGTGCCCGGCCGCAGGGACGCCGGATCCGGCATGTAGCGGCGGAACCAATCCCAGCGCACCCGCTCGTGCATGCGGTCCAGCGCCAGCGCCGGGATGCCCATGGAGCCGTACGTCGAGAAGGTGTGGCACGCGATACAGCTGAGTCCGTCGCGCCCCACCAGGCGTCGGCCGAACTTGGCGTCGCGTTCCGAATGCGCCGGTTCAGCCTGCGCATTGGCGGTGACATCCGCCGCCTCGAACGCCGCCGGCAGGTGATCCGTGTTCGCCTTCCCGAACACCGGCATGCGCGTCGCCATGTAGGGCCGGACCTTGGTGCCGTCCGCCAGCAACCGCGTCATCCATTCGCGACGCAGCTTCCCGCCGACCTTTTCAAGGTGCGGGGGCAACTTGCCTTCCTCACCGAGGTCGGCTTCGCCAACCACCTTGAACCATCCGTCCCGTCCCGTGGCCGTGGGCCCGCCCACGCCATCGCGCTGGTGACAGGCCAGGCAACCGAGACGCGATGCGGTCAACGAAACCTGTTCCGCCGGCGTCGGCGGCTGGGCAACCCGGTCGAGCTTCGCCAGAGTCGTCCGTAGCGCCGTGCGTTGCCCGGCCGAAAGCGCGAACTGCGGTGCACCGGCGGGAACCTTCTCCGCGAGGCAGCCCGCATTCGGGCGCTTGGCCGCTTCCCGCAACGGGCGCGCGGCCTTCGCCGTCAGCGGACCCGTGGTATCGGTGAGCCCGTGGCAGGCGGTGCAGTTCAATTCCGCGAACCGGACGCGGCCGGCCTTGGCCTTGGTCGCATCCACGGCGAAGGTGGTCCGACCCACCGGAAGCATCGGTTGGCCAAAGTGCTTCAGCACCGAACCCGGGATCGCCTGGCGCTCGAAGCCGGGCCCGGCCCAGCGCGCCTTGAACTCCCATCCACCGCCGTTCTGTGAGAACCGGAGGTCGAACGTGTGAGGCCCCCGGGTGAGCCGGACCTTGCCCTGCTTCTCCTGCGGCGGATGGTCGCCATCGACGTCGACGATGCGCTTGCCGTCGATGTCCAGCACCGAGCCGTCGTCTGAAGTCAGCCAGAACGTGTACTCGCCTTCGGTCGGGATCTCGATCGCCCCTGAGAACCGGACCGCGAATCCGTTCTCACGCTTCGCCATCTTGATCTCGAGGACATCGGTCTCGCCCGACGCCACCAGCTTCCGCCCTTCCTCGATCCGGGCCGCACTGGAGGTGCTGCCTTCGAAATACTCCCACTTCAACCCGGGCACCGTCGACAGCGGGGCCTTGGGATCCGTCAGGCCCGGGGCCTGGTCCCGCAGCAGGTAGGTCGCCACTGCCCGCGCCTCGGCGTCATCGAGTCCAAGCGACGGCATCCGCCCGCCCGGCCGGTGCTTCACCGGGTCCTTCAGGAACGCGATCAATTCGCCGCCCGGATACTTGGAGGCCAGCTGGCCCAGCGGCATCCCTTCCTGTCGCGCCTTCTGGAACACTTCCTCCGGCATGTCGGCCGGACGCTCGACTGGCGCATGGCAAGCAACGCACCCCAGCGAATGGAAGAGGTCCCGCCCCATGTCGAGTCGCGCCCGATCCGCCGTCACGTAAACGGGGTCACCCTTGGGCTGCACCGAGACCAGATAATGGACGAGCTCGTCGATGGCCTTCGGACGTTCGGCTTCGGAGAGGCCATGCAGCACGTGCGGCATGGTCGTCCCGGGCTTCGAGGCGGATGGGTTCGCCAGCCACGAACGGATCCACTGCGGCTCCAGCCGCAGCCCCGCCGATCCCAGCAATGGCGCGCCTCGCGAACGCAACCGGTCCGAGACCGCGCGGTCCGCACCGTGGCAGGACACGCAGTTGAGTTCGCCGAGCAGGACCTCGCCGGTGTCCACCCCCTTCGCAACGGGAGCCGCCAGCGAGATGCCTTCGGCCGCGAGCGGTTGGGATGCCGACGTTCCCACGATGGCAAGGACTGCCAAA
>CAIMMI010000327.1 GCA_903842505.1 uncultured Verrucomicrobiota bacterium
TACCGTTGCTATCGTTGTTGTGAAAGGGGTGCGTGCAGGTTCACCAAAGAGGTGGGAAGAGAGGCTTTTTAACAACAACGGTAGCGACGGTAGCGAAGGGGGTATGCGGTTCCGGTGGGGCGAGTGTCCTCACGAGCCGCTGCAGAGTCCCAAGTTTCAAGATTCAAGTTTCAAGGCCGGTCGGGTACGTCAAACTTCAAACTTCAAACTCCGCGGCGGCGAGGGTCGTACTCGAACTCGTACTCGTACTCGTACTCGAAGCGATGGGTAGACGTGTGAGGGTTGGGAGTTTGGCGGGTGATCGAGTACGAGTACCGCCCTGCGGGCTGAGTACGAGTACGAAGGGAGTCCGGCTTGAAACTTGAAACTGAAAACTTGCGACTTCGAGCAACGCCCCACCCCATCTGACCCACCCCACCCCCCTTCGGGCGTTGCTCTCGTGGTTGTGAAAACCGGTGAATGCGCTGTGTGGCTGCTGGGGTCTAGGATGGCTGGGACTTCGGTGTCTCGGGGGGATCGTCCAGCTCGTCGTCGTCGATTTCCGCCGCGTACGCCGCCTGCGCCTTTTGCAGCTTGAGGACCAACCACGCGGCGATGCCGACGCCGGCCGCAGTGAAGAGCATCACGGACCAACCAGCCGCGTCGTGCACGCCTTTGACGGCATCGGTTCCTTTGGAGGCACCCTGGTAGCAGAGGTAGAAGGTCCGACCCAGATTCCCGAGGACGGCGAGGAAGATGGAGAGGAAGCCCAGCGCGATCCGCCAGCCCCAGGTCTTGAAGATCAGGAAGCCGATGAACAGGGCGGCCATGATGGAGGACTGGAGCGAGCGGAAGCCGCTGCAGGCATCGTCGACGCCGACCCTACCCGTGGCGAGTTGGATGACGGATCCCTGTCGCTGCGCTGGAATGCCGATGCTGTTGAGGAGTTCCTCATCCATCATGGCGACGAAGTTCTGGAGATTGGAGATGACGAGGGACTGGATGAACGAGGGCAGGGGCAGGGCAATGAGCAGGAAGTAGAAGGCGAAGCCCAGCGTGCCGAGTGCCGACGGGCCGAAGACGTAGAGGATGTTGGCCGTGATGATGGCCATGCTGCCAAAGGCGAGGGCCATGAGACTGGCGGGCATGGTGCCGAACGCGGCTTGGTAGAGCTGGAAGAGGAGCAGGGAAGCCAGACCCAGCACGGCGAGGACAACGGACGGGAACGACCATTGCAACCGGGGCTTCGGCAACGCTGGGGCGACCTCGGTAATGAGGAATCCGCAGAGCAGGACCACGATCCAGCCAAAGCTCATGTCCGGCTTGTGGGACCAGTACCAGCTGGTCTGGTGGATCAGCCAGCCGGCGGCACACCAAGATGGCAGCAGCAAAAGCCCCAGCGCGGGCCAGCGCGGGGTCATGGTTTGGAGGTCGATCCGGCTGCTCATGGAGTGGCCTTGGCGGTGGTCACGTTCGCGGGTTGGGTGTCCTCCGGTTTGAGCCAGATCGGGAGCATCTCACGGAGGCGCTGGTCGGCCGCGGCGACGTTGCCGCCGTAGACCGGGGTGGAGATGCGAAGGAACTGCTTGGGTCCAAGAAGGGGGCGACGCGAAAGGAAGGAGTCCATCACCCGGCGCCACAGGACCGAGTCATTCCATCGATTGGCCTTGGTGATCCGGTCGGTGGCGCCTGCGCGGACCACCCGCTTGCTCACCGAGTAATTGTGGTCGAGGCGGTAGGGCAGCGTTTGTCCGCCGACCAACCCGGCGAAGTAAACGAGTTCCGATTGTCCCTGGACGGTGAAGATGCGGCGCTCGAATCCGATCCGGCGTCCGTGCAGTTCGACCTCGATGAAGTCGGGTGTCACAGCGTCCAGGTTCCAGCCGGACTGGACCCAGCAACGGTCCGGGGTGTGGACGAAGAGCCCGATTTCCTTGGGGTCTTCCTTGAAGCGCCGGGCGCCGAACACGCGGATGGGCTGGGTGCTGCGGTCTGCCTTGCGGAATTCGCCGTTGATGAGGCGGTCAGCAACGAGCAGGCGTTCCGCTGACTTGTCCACCTCGACCGGGATGTAGGTCCATCCCGGGGCATTGGTCTGTTCAGCCAACCATTGAACGGTCTGGGTGGTGTCGGTCCGGGTGTACCAAGCCTTGGGAAATACCCAGACGAGGGCGACCAAGGCGGCGAGAATGCCGAGGGATTTCATGAGCGGGCGACGGGTTCCAGGGCGACGGCCAGTTCCTGCCAGGTGCGGGGTGGGGTCGCGGAATCAAATGGGGATCGGCCGTAGTGTCGCTCCAGATCGGCGAGGATTTCGGCCAGGTCCAGGGAGTCGATGGAAAGCGACGGATCGAGAAGGCGGAGGGAA
>CAIMMI010000328.1 GCA_903842505.1 uncultured Verrucomicrobiota bacterium
CCTCCTCACGTCGACTGCTACGGCGCGCAGGGTAGCCGACGACGTCAGGAGGCGGGACTCCCTCACTGACCAGCCTCCTTACGTCGACTGCTACGGCGCAGCAGAACTGGCATCTGGGAACTCCCTCGCTTCAAACTTAAAACTTCAATCTTGAAACTCCCGGCCTCACCCCAACATCCCCGAGATCACCTCGCCATGGACGTCGGTGAGCCGACGATCGACGCCGTTGTGACGGAACGTGAGTCGGGTGTGGTCGATGCCGAGCAGGTGCAGGATCGTGGCATGGATGTCGTACACCGTCGTCGGGTGATTGCGGTCCCGGGGCTTGTATCCCCATTCGTCGCTCTCGCCGCAGGTGACGCCACCGCGGATGCCACCGCCGCAAAGCCAATTCGTGAAGCAATAGGGGTTGTGATCGCGCCCCTTGCCGCCCTGTGAACTCGGCATGCGCCCAAACTCCGTTGTCCAGAGGATGATCGTGTCCTCCAGCAGGCCGCGCTGCTTGAGGTCGAGGATCAGTGCCGCAGCCCCCCGCGAGAAGCCGCGCGACAGCGGGCCGTGGTCCTGAAGGATGTTCTCGTGCGAATCCCAGTTCCGACGCGGGAAGCTGTTGTCGTTCCCGCTCCACACCTGGACGAAGCGAACGCCACGCTCGATCAGTCGTCGGGCGACCAGGCACTTGTATCCGAAGTGATGCTGCTCCTCCTCGGCGTTGATCTCCGTCGGCCAGGTCGGCGGATTGCGTCGGATGCCATACTGCTCCAGCAGGTAGTCCGGTTCCCGCGACAGATCCATCACCTCCGGCGCCGCGAGCTGCATCCGGGCCGCGAGTTCATAACTCCGGATCCGCGAATCAAGCCGGGCATCGCCCTCACGCGTCTGCGCGTGGCGCCGGTTGAGACGCGCCATCAATTCATGCGTCGCCTGTTCGCTGGTCGGCTTCACGAAGTCGCCGTGCCGATCCGGGAACAAGTCCGCGATTGGGTTCTCGCGTCCCGGATACAGGATCGTTCCGGCGAATTGTCCGGGCAGGAAGGCCGAGTCCCAGTTCTTCGGACCATTCGAGGCAAAGCCCCGGTGATCGGGCAGCACGACGAAGGCGGGCAGGTTCTCGTTGATCGAACCCAGTCCGTATCCAACCCACGCCCCCATGCCGGGAAACCCGGGCAGTTGAAATCCGGTCGACTGCAGGTAGGTGGCCTGGCTGTGGACGCCGGTCTTGCCGACGAGGTTATGGACGAAGGCCATTTCATCGACGACCTGCCCCAGGTCCGACACCACGTCGCCGAGCATCTTGCCGGACTGACCGTACGGACGGAACGGCCACACCGGCTTCATCCACGGCCCCAGTCCATCCTGGAAGGCCTCGACCGCCTCGCCGAAGTCACTCGGTTGGCCGTGCCGCTTCACGAGTTCGGGCTTGTAGTCGAACAGGTCCAGATGACTCGCCGCACCCGCCATGAACAACTGGATCACCCGCTTGGCGCGGGGTCGGTGATGCGGCGTCGACGCACCGGGCGTGGCATCGCCCGCCAGCAATCCTTCGCGGCCCAGCAGGCTCGCGAGGGCAATGCCGCCCAACCCGCCACCCGAGTTCCACAGGAAGTCGCGTCGCGTCAACCGGTGGCTGCCGGCAGTCGGCCGATGGAACGGGGAAGATGTGTTCATGTCGGGATCAGTCGACGTAGGAAAACTCGTTCAGGTTGAAGAGCGCCCGGCACAGATTGGGAAGGCCGTGCTCGCGGGCAAAGCCGGTCAGGTCGCGCAATTCCTCGGTGGTCGGCGGCCGGCCCATCGCCTCGAAGTGCGCCCGCGCCACCTGCGTTTCCAGGGAACCGCCGGACGCCTCCAGACGCGCCGCAAAATGCCGCGACATCGCCAGCATCAGCGGATTGTTCAGCATCGCCAGCGCCTGCAACGGGGACGCCCCTTCGTTGCGCCGTCCGACCTGCATCGAGGGATCCGCGCAATCCAGCACGGTCATGAAGGGCTGCTGCTGCGAACGGACGATGAACCGGTACACCGAACGCCGATGCGACTTCGGATCCTCCGGGTCATGGAGGTGATACTCGTAGTGCGGGGAGTGCTCGGGTTTCTCGATGACGAAATCCTGGAAGCTCGGGCCTCCGAGCCGCCGGTCGAGCTTGCCGGAAACCGCCAGCACGGCGTCCCGCACCGCCTCGGCTTCGAGCTTCCGACGGCTCTGGCGCCACAGGTACCGGTTATCCGAATCGACAGCCACCGCCGCGGGTTGCGCTGCATCGGATCGCTGCCGGTAGACGGCGCTGGTCACGATCAAGCGGTGCAGCGCCTTCATCGACTGACCGCCGTCGCGGAACTCGACCGCCAGCCAGTCGAGCAGTTCCGGATGGGTCGGCAAGGCGCCCATGCGCCCGAAGTCATTCGACGTCTCCACCAGGCCGCGGCCGAAATGGTATTGCCACACCCGGTTGACGATGGATCTCCACGGAAGCGGATTGTCGGCCCGCGTGAGCCAACGTGCCAGGGCGGCTCGACGTTCGCCTTCGGAGTGGGTCTCGGACAGTTCGAACCGCGCAGGCAGGCCCTCGACGCAGGACAGCGTACCGGGCACGACTGGATTGCCGGGCTTCTGCACGTTCCCACGGTTCAGCACAAAGATCGGGCGCGGCTTGCCGCCTTGGGCGCCGGTTCCCTGAAACGCTCCGCCGCCCCGGTACACCGAAGCCACATAGGCCACCGATTGCGGAGGCAACGCGGTCAACTCGCCCTTCACCACACCGAGTTCCCGCTCGATCCGGGCCAATTCCTCCTTGTCCTCCGGCGAGGTCGACGAAGTCCACAACGCCTCGCGCTGTTGCTTCAACTGCGCCAGATCCCCTTCCTTGCCGACACCCAGGGCACCGACACCCGGTGCCCAACCATCCGTCAGGTTCGCCCTCTGCCAACGCACCGGTGCCTCGATCGAATCCATCGAGGTCACCTTCGCGCCCGCCGCCACATTCTCGTTCGAAGCATCCCGCACCTCCAATTCGGCCAGGGCAAAAATGAAGTCCGAGGAACGTGCGGCCAACCGCGTCGTCGTCACCCGCACATACCGCGCCTGAACTCCAGCGACCGCCACCTCCTGCGCGCGGAGCCTTGGATTCGGCACATCCGCTGCCGTCCGGTCCTGGAGCATCACGGGCGTTCCTGCGAAATCCGCGTTGTCCGAAGCCTCAACCCGGTACCGCACCGGAAACCCAAACCCTTCACCGATGCCGGCGAAGTCGTCCTTGCACGGATGCAGCACCAACCGGCTCAACGCCACAGGGCGCCCAAGATCCACCTGCACCCACTTGGTAACGTCCGCCTTCGACTCGATCCCGCTGTGGTAACCGAACGCCTCGGAGGTCTTCCCGGCCTTCGTCGCCGCCGCAACCTGCCGGTCCAGTTCCACCAACCGTTCGCCGGCCCGGGTCTGGATCGCCGACTCGATCGCCTTCCGGCGTGCCTGACCGTTCGACTGACGCGTGGTCAGTTCCTCGCGCTTCCGGGCCACCGAGGGATCGACATCGTACTGGCGGTCCGCCCGGTCCACCGCGGCAAACACGGCGTGCAGGCTGTAGTAATCCTCGGCACTGATCGGATCGAACTTGTGGTTATGGCACTGAGCACATTGGACCGTCAGGCTCGTGAACGTCTGCATCGTATTCACGACCATGTCGTCCCGGTCGAGGTGCCGGGCAACCTTGCCGTCGATCTTCGTCTCCGGAACCTCCGCGTGCCCGATGAAATCCCACGGACCCGACGCCACGAAACCCATGCCCTCGATTCCGTCCTGGGTTCCCGGAAACAGGACGTCGCCCGCCACCTGTTCCTGCACGAAGCGGCTATACGCCTTGTCCGCGTTGAAGCTGCGGATCACGTAATCCCGATACGGCCACGCGTTCGGACGAGGCTTGTCCTTGTCGTACCCGTGGGTCTCGCCGTAGTGGACGACATCCAGCCAGTGACGCGCCCAGCGTTCGCCGTAGTGCGGCGAGGCCAGCAA
This sequence comes from uncultured Verrucomicrobiota bacterium, assembly GCA_903842505.1. Lineage (GTDB taxonomy): Bacteria > Verrucomicrobiota > Verrucomicrobiia > Limisphaerales > UBA9464 > UBA6176. The sequence continues at coordinate 4,013 of CAIMMI010000328.1, forward strand.
TCGATCCACCAGCTTCTCATAGGCCCGCGGGTCGGCGTCCCGCTCGAAGGCCTCGATCTCCTGCGGCGTGGGCGGCAATCCGGTCAGATCATAGGAAAGCCGCCGGATCAACGTCGTGCGGTCTGCCTCAGGCGAAGGTTTCAGGCCCTTGGCTTCCAGGGTCCGCGCCACGAACGCATCCAGAGGATGCCCACCCGCGGCTCCGACCTCCGGAACAACAGGCCGCCGCAAGGGCCGCAACGACCACCAATCCCGGGACGCCGCGCCCTTCGGCCGGGCCGGGACAGCTTCCTCCGACGCCCGCAACCCCAGACCGCCCATCAGGAACAAACCCAGGACGCACCGCGCGGTGATCACAAGGATGCTGTCAGCAGGGGAATCCATTCGGGAAAACGATAACACCCGCCTCCCCGGTTGGGAACCCTCCGTGCAGCCCCTTCTTCGGGAAATCGAACTCAGCGCCCCTTCCGCAGGCAGTAGATCCGGGCGGCGGTCCGGATCAGCAACCGGTCTCCCACGAGGGCAGGCGTGGCCATGCACATATCATCCGACGCCAGCCGGTTGATATGGCGAATCTCGAACCGGTCACCCGCCTTCAGCACAAAGCACGCGCCCTCCTCGTTGAGGCAATAGATGTTTTCCCCCACCGCCCAAGGCGACGCCGTGAAGGCGAGCCCGTCCGGAAGCCGTTCGCGATCATAGAGGACCCGCCCGGTCTTCGCGTCGCGACAGGTCACCAATCCACGGTCGAACAATACGTAGATGCGCCCCTCGTGGTAGAGGGTCGACGGATTATACGGTGCACCCACGGGATCCGACCAAGCCACAAACGCGTTGGTGGTGACTCCCGGCGCGAGGGAGATGTCCCCGGCGGCACCCGGGCGGATGGCATAGAGGGGCCGATGCTTGTCGCCGACATAGCCGGAACCCACGAACAGGAGTCCATCGCCTGCTTGCGGCGTTGGAATGGCAATCGTCGACATCCCCTTCAGCGACCAAAGCAGCTTGCCATCGAGATCATGGCTCCGGACCGCCCGACTGCCTGGAATCACCAATTCAACCCGCGAACCATTCTCCCAGACAAAGGGCGTCGCCCAATTGCTCTTCTCATCCCGGTCCGCCCGCCACGCCACCTTCCCGTTCCCCGCGTCCAGCGCCAGCAACTCGGCCTTCTCATCGTTGTCATCCACCACGAACAACCGCCCGCCATGGAGCACCGGTGAGGTGGCCGAACCCCAACCATAGCGCGTGGGCCGAGCTGCCATCGGATGCGACCACACTTCCCGACCTTCGTGCCCCAGTGCGAACACCCCGACGCCCCCAAACACCACGTAGATCCGCTCGCCGTCGACCACCGGGGTCTCCGCGCCGTAACTGCTCTTCAGATGGATCGGCGTCTTCGGGGCGCCCCGGTGAACGACGCGCTCCCATTCGACCTTTCCGGTATCGAGCGTCAGGCAAACCACCTTCCACACATGCTCGGCCTTCGAGGGCTCGGGCCGATCACCGCCAAAGTACAATCCCTTCTTCGGAGCCTCGGACTCCCCCATGTTCACGACCGTTGTCAGGAACACCCGATTGCCCCACACCACGGGCGATGACCAACTCCGCCCCGCGACCTCGGTCTTCCACTCGACGTTCTCTGTCGCCGACCAGGTGTCGGGCAACCGGACATCCCTACCCACGCCCGCCGCACCGGGCCCGCGGAACTGGGGCCAATGGGTCTGCCCCTGAACCTCCCACCCGCCAGACACCAACCCGAGCAATCCCGCCAAGGCTCCAATCCCGGCCACACGTTTCAATCGCATGCGCAGAACCTAGGCCATCCGCCCAATCGCACGAAACACAGAATGCCAGACGCGGGCCGCACGCCACGCGCCTTGCACGGCGCTTCACGCTTCCCCGGCGTGCCATCCGCCTCAGGTGCAGATCCGGAGCAGCGCGTCGCGTCGGAAGGGCTTGTGGAGAACCGCATCGAATCCTGCCTCCAGACAGCGTTGTCCCTCCTCGGGGAGCACATTGGCGGTGAGCGCGACGATCCGCAGCGGCCCCTTGTGTTTGGATCGGATCCGAGTCACCGCGTCCGGACCGCTCATGATGGGCATCTCCATGTCCGAAATCACCAGGTCGAATGGCTGACGGTCGACCTCAGCGATCAACTCGGCGCCATCCTTGACCCGGGTAACCACAGCGCCCTCCTTCGTGAGCATTGCGCTCACGACCATGGCGGTGATGTCGTTGTCTTCGGCAAGGATGACCCGCTTCCCAACCAGGACTGCCACCGGTTCCGCCACGCCGGGTGGAGCGATTTCGGGGGGACAGGTGCGGAGCGGCAGACGGACCCTGACGAGGGTCCCGACCCCTTTCTCACTGGTCACGGAAACCTCGCCGTTCATCAGATGGACCAACCGCCTCGAGATATTCAACCCGAGTCCGGTTCCGCCATAGCGTCGGGCATGACCGCCGTCTTCCTGGGTGAAGGGCTCAAACAGGCTTGGGATGAACTCGGGGGCCATTCCAATCCCGGTATCGGCCACGACCAGTTCCACCTCATCGACCGAAGCCGATCCACCGATGCGGCGACACGAAAGCCGCACGCTTCCGCGCTCGGTGAACTTGATCGCATTGCCGAGCAGGTTGGAGATCACCTGACTGATGCGATGCGAATCGCCCAGGCTGCGGGCGGGAAGCTCCCGGGAATCAAAGTCGAACATCAATGCCAGACCTTGGGCAGTCGCCCGGGTTTGGTGGATCCGATGGATCGCGGCGAGTTCTTCCCTCAGGGAGAAGGGACGGGACTGAAGCGTCACCTGACCGGCGCTGAGCTTCGAGAGGTCGAGGATGTCGTCGACGATGCGCTGCAACAGTCCAATGGCCTTGTCGATGGTCGTCAGATACTCGCGCTGCTGCGGGGTCAGGTCTGTCCGTTCGAGCAGCTGGGTCAAGCCATAGATGCCGGCCAGAGGCGTCCGGATTTCATGGCTCATGGTCGCAACAAAGCGCTCTGCGGTGCGGGCGGAATCATCCGCCTTCCGCTTCGCATCCCGCAATGCGAACTCGGCACGCTTCTGTTCCGTCACGTCGAGGTGGATGCCGATCGAGCCCACGATCTCGCCGGAGTGGTTGTAGAGCGGTGCCCCGCTGATGGCCCACCAGCGTTGTCGTCCACCCTGCACGGTCACCGGGATCTCATACACATCGGCGAAACCCCCAACCCGGCTTTGGTTCTTTGCCTGGAGTATCCCCAAGGCTTCGGGGTCCAACTGGAACAGCGTCGACGGAACCTGCCCGAGCAACTCTTCCTCGGAGTAACCCGAGATCTGGCAGAAACTCCGGTTCACGTATCGGATGCGTTCCTGGAGGTCCACCTCGAGCAGTCCGAGGTTCATGTTGGTGATCACGCTCCGGTACTTTTCCTCACTGTCCTCGAGCGCCCGGCGGCGCACGCTGGCCTCCGTCACGTCCGTGAACTGCCAGAGGGAACCGACGGCCTGACCTCCAGACCGGATCGGTGTGAAGTCGAGCAGGAGCAACCGGCCCAGCGCCGTGGCCAACTCGGCCTCCGCGACCCGCACTCCCTCCGCGAGGAGACCCCGCGCCCGGGCCAGGAAGTTCACCGGTTGACGGAAGCTGTCCGCCAGATCCGCGATTTCCTGGATCCGCCGTTCCGGATCAAGTCCGAGCATCCGCCGAAGGCTGCGGTTACAGCATTGGACCCGGCCAGCGGCATCGACCCACAGCACGCCCGTGCCCAGATGATCCAGCAACTCGACCGTGGTCGGCAAATGGCTCGCCGAATCGGTCTGCTGGAATGCTGATTTTGTCTTGGACTGGATCGTCATGCGAACTGCTGGTGTCGGCGAAAATTCCCCGAACCAACGCACGGAAAGCTGCCTTGTTCCGTGGAAGCTCTAAAAATCGCTAGACCAACGTTCACTCTGGATCGACGTGAACCCGGCCCGACACCCCCCATCCAAGGGATACGCCGCCGCCGACTGCCAAAACCCAGACGGGGTCATTCCCGGGCAATTCCATGGGCCGGACACGCCAGAACCACCCCATCCGAGAAGCGGACTTTCCGGACGATTCCCCCGAGATTCCACGCGAAATGCGTCTTTCGCCCCTCGCGGGAGAACGTGACGGAGAACGGGACATCGGCGGAGACGGTTCGGTCGATGGATCCGAATTCCTCCATCGCAGCAATCCAGGCACCGGTCTGGATCCGCGAGTTGCCGGGCTCCGGCTCAAATCGTTCGGGCCGCGAATCCCAGGCACGCCGGGCCGACCGGGGGTCCGCCATGGCCTGATACATCCACAACAGGTCCGACCATTGATCAAATTGCGTGCCGTCATGGGTCGGGGCTGGCAGGGACTTCCGCTGCGCCTGGACCCGGTCGAATTCGAGGTTCTCGCGGACGAGGGCTGCGTAGTTCCTCCGGACGTATTCCGGCCATCGACCCAGGTAGAGCGACCCACCGGTCATCGGCAGGAAATTGATCCCATGCACCGCCTCGGGATTCGCACTGAACCACGTCGCATTCGCCCCCTTGCCTCCCCAGACCATCGTCACCACCGAAGGCCCATAGGCCGCCGGATGCAATTCGTCGCGGACATCGAACCAGTAGTCCTCGATTGCGGAAACCTCGACAGCCATCAACCAGGCTCCCAGGTCCCGCAGGGCCCGGTCCTCCAGGACCTCGCCCAGCATCATCAGGCCGAACCACGCATTCACCGCCTCGCTCGACGACTCGTTGTTGTTGCCGTCCCCGAATTTCGCATGGCCACTCGCCCAGCTATGCCCCGCGTACGGATCAAAGCACCGAAGGAAAGGGAACATCCGATCGCCGTGGTCCGGACTGGCGACGTCCCTCACCAGCATCCGGAGCATCGGCTCCCAGCGCCGCACCCAGTCCCGATCCCGACGCCCGACTTCCGCCGCGGCCCGAAGGAAATATCCGTAGTGGAAATGGTGATCATTCAGCGCGTCGTTGCTGCCGTAGCTGGCGGGAAATCCGATCAACGTTCCCCATGCGGGTTCGTAGGCGAACACACCCTCGCCCTCCCGCTTGGGCACGCCGGTTCCAGAGGCTGCGGTCAGGAACAACTCCAGAACTTTCCTCAGGCGCCGGTCGCACTCGGCAACCGCCTCCACGTCGCCCGCCTGTTCCGCGAGCGGAAGGATCGTCGCCCACTTCCCCAGTTCCTTGCCGATCCAATAGGTGTCTCCGATCAACTTCGGCGCGGGAGCCAGGTCTTCGGCAAGCCAGGCCCGAATCTGCTTCCGGTCCAGGCCGACGGACAGCGGAACCGAGGGCAGCGCAGGAGGCAGCGCGTGTTCGGTGGAGAAGGTGCGTCCCTCGACGAGCTTCATTGGACCACGAACACAAAGGTATTCCCCACCCGCAAACCTGGCGGACGTCGCCCGCCACTGGTGCGGATAGAGGGCCAGCAATGGGTCCACTCCAGCGCCCTCCCATGTCCGCGTCTGAACCTGGAATGTGGTCGTCACCTTCCCCCGGGCTTCGTCGTAGGCCCAGTCGACCCGGGAGTCCGTCACGTGCACGTGCGCATGCCGTGCGAATCGTTCCAGGGTCTCCTGGCGCGCGTCCGGCAGGACCGCCACCGAGAAGTACCGACGGTCCCCCACCGCCACCGTCAACCGGTCGGTCCCCTGCCCGCTCCAGGAGGTTCCTGCGGGCGCAAACAGTCCGTAACACCGGGTTCCAACCCGGACTCCAAGCGTCGGCCCGCCGTCCTTCCCGGCGATGATCTCCGGTGGACGCGCGAAACGGACGACGGGATCGCCACCGACCACCTCGCCATACACGAACGGAGAACCGTGCCCGAACGTCAGGCGCAGGCCGCGGCTGTCTGTTCCCATCCGCGCCGTCACGAACCAATCACTCCAACCGGCAACCCGGGCATCATCGAAGGCCTCGACTGCCGAATGTCCGATGACGAGGTCGTCCCGCCCTCCGGCCATCACCCCGAAGATCGCCTCGTGGTTGGCCGTGATGTTGGCGCCGGGATACGAGATCCGCATTCCGGCCGGCTCAGCCTTCAGCGCCAGCGGATGCGCATGCATCACGTCGGAAAACGGCTCCCAGGCCATCGAACTCCACCAGTCGTTCGATGGCACCGGACGTCCGGCCATGCCCTCGGTCACGAAGATCGTGCCCGGCGGTCCCTTCGCTCCCGCTGGCAGGCCGCGGAGATAGGATCCCGCCCCCGCCGGGATGACCTCCGCCGCGTCGAGTCCATGGACGAGGAGACTGCCGATGAGCCACAGGCAGCACGTCCTCCAGACCGGCGCCAACCGCCGGGCAAGGCCTGCGATCATCCGGATCCTTTCAACCTGAAACTGGCAGTTCATCGATCCGCAGATGGCGCCGATTGCGCAGATGAAGTGGCAACAGGCTCGAATTCGAACCCGTCCGGCCCTCACTCCGCGGGTGCAAGGCGGTCTCGGTTCAAGTCCTTGCCTCTCGGCGGATACAACCGCCGTTTCTGGGTTCGATGTCATTCGAAGCACTTCAGCCCTGGTCAGAATTGGAAGGTGAACTCCAACCAGACAAAGTTCACGTCGCCTTCCCGGGTGGAGTTCGGCGCACGTTCCATGAACCCACCCGCGAACAGGTGGGCCAGTCCGGTATCGACCCGGAAATTTCCCGGCAACACATCCCATCGGATCCGAAGCTCCAATTGCTGCCCCACTTCCGTTCCCGAAGCCCCGGTCACATCCCGGACATTCGCGGCGGTCCATGCGTCCCGCGACTCCGCAAGCCACACGAAACGGTGCGAGAGACTGACGTCCAGATTCGACCGCGGACGGACGGACACGGAATACTCCGGGGAATTCAGGTTGGCACGGGCGATGGCCCCGTAGATTCCCGTCGGACCAAACTCAAACCGGCGCGCCCCGAACAGCGTATCAAACCGACCATTGTCGAGGTCGTTCGGATTCGAATCGCCGGAGGCGTAGTCATACCGGACACCCAGACGAGGTTTCCAGGTCGCGTCGAAGGTGTACCCCAGGCCGAAGTGCTGGTGGTGGGCGAGATGATCGAGTTGTGCCTGACCGGTGCCGGCCCGGAGTTGGGATGAACCGAACTGCAACGTGCTCTCCACTTCGAGGTCCCACGCACCCGGCGCCGCCGCCCGATACAACCGAAGCCCCGGCGTGTGCAGGTGCCGCCGGCGCAGGTTGCCAGTCGCCTCCTCCTGCAACCGCAGGTAGTACCCTTCGAGATGGAGGTTCAGCGGCAGCTTGCCCACGTCGCCGTATACCCCGAAGAACTGCTGGTCGAAGGACTGCGTGTCGGCAACGACTTCGTTGTCCAGGAGCGAGTCCACGTCCTCGGGCAACCGTCGGACCGGAAGGAAATAGAATGCCCGGACCCACGCCCCACCGTCCGCCTGCCAGAGCCAGTCCACACCCGTGAACGCGTTGATCGTGTTCCGGTAGGCGTTTCTCGCAATCAGTCGTCGATTGCCCAGATCCAGGGTTTCGCGCCCGATTCGGACCGTGTTCGTGCCCCCGGGGATCAGGTCTCCCGCATCCCACCGCGCATGGGCCTGCAGGATGTCCAGGGCGTTGACCATCGTGGCGTCGATGGGCGACCCGTCGTCCGAAAGGTACTGCCGCGCGTCCAACACCTCGGTCACGATCCGCCCCGACTCCGCCTTGAACTGCGTCATCAGCGAAGTCCGGAACGTCAACGCCTGATCCCCACCGTCCCGACCGGCGCGGAACTGGCCATCGAGCGTCTCGTAGCGCGTCCGTTGTTCGCCGGAGATCTCGATCCAGTTCGGAAGGTCCAGCGCACGCCCCACCCGCCAGGGCGGTGTCGGTTCGGCGGCATTCACCAGCGACGCGATGCAGGCCAGCCAGACCGCTCCTGCCCTCATTCCCGACATCGTCTTCATCAAAGCCACAACCGCGCCTCCCCGTAGTCACCCGAGGGACTCGTCCGGTGTCCCAGCAGGTACCGGTTGGTCGCACGTTGCACGTCGCCCACCTTCATCCGGGACAGCCGCCCCAACGTCTCCAGCTCGACGTAATCGGCTTCGCCACCGTTGGTATAGAGTTCGACGCGACACCCCTGATCCGCGGGCGTCCCCACGTCTCCAGCCTCGACCCCGATCTTCAGCACTTCCTTCTCGCCCACCCAGAGGATCTCCTTCGAGTCGTTCCCGATCTTGTAGCTGCCCTTGGGTTCCCGACGCATGGATACCAGGCCTTGCTCCACCCGGACCAATTCGGGGGGTGCCTTCCATTGCCGCGACCAGCCGCCTTCAAACCTCGGATCCTGGGAGGCGCGGAAGAACACACGCTCCGGGTCCTTCATCTGCGTGATCACCCAGACCCCGACCTCCACCGGTTCGCCGGCGACCTTGCGATAGGTCGTATCGATCGTCATCGCGGCTGCGTTCGGAGCGAGCTGGATCCGACGTTCCGTGATGATCCCGAACCGCTCGCTGACAGGTGAGGTGAGCAGGACGGAATCTCCGTCGATCCGCGCTTCCAGGCCGACCTTGTCGAAGACATCCGGTGGTGGCCAGTTCCAGGCCGACTGGGGCGCCGGCCAGGTCTTGTCGCCGCCAAAGCTCCCCACCGCGGATCCCCATGGGTCTGCCGGCATGGGTTTGCCCAGAAGCTTGGGATTTTCCCAGAAGACGCCCGGCCGACCCGCGAGACCGAACTGCATCACCCGGCCGACGGATGGAACAATCACCACCCACGCCGCTCCATTCTCCATCCAGATCGCATCCGCCCATCCCGCGTAGGGCTTGCGCTGAACCCGCACACCCGTCGCCCGGGAAGAAACACATCCGGCCATGGGCGCCATCAAGGCAGCCATCCACAGGAATTTCCTTCGATGCATCCGCGCATCCTGCGCAAGGCCAATGCCCGGCTGCAATCCCGGCATCTTGACACTGCCCCCAGCGAGGGGTGGAGCGAGTGTCCTCACGAGCCGCTGGGGAGTTCCAAGTTTCAAGATTCAAGTTTCAAGACCGGCTCCCGCTTCAAACTTGAATCTGAAAACTTCAAACTCCGACACGGCTCGACGGAGCCTCGCCCCACCTCTTTGAGCATCCACACACCCGGCCCCACCCGTTTACATCCGCATGTCGCATATGCGACATGCCATTGCAAATCCCGCCCGGCACCGCTTCGCACCTCCGCCCATTCGCGTGAGCGGACTTTGCGGTTCCAATCCCGTCACTGGGCCCGTATGCCCTTGGCCGGATGCGATTCGTCTTTCGGATGCTGTTTTGGGGGTTGGGGGCGACCCTCCTGTTGTCCGGATGCAGTCCGTCGCGCTTCGTCGCCAACCGACTGGTCAAGGCGCCGAATTCCTATCCCACCTGGTTTGCTCCCGAACCCCGGGTCTACCTCGGTTACCAACCCCGCATCACCGACCAAATCCAGTTGGAAGCGATGCTGACGACCTGGAACCGGTACTTCACCAACGGCCGCGTCCTTCCTGGTGGCCAGTTCCCCTTCGAGACGAACAGCACCCTGACGCCGGCGATGGTCGAGCGGTATGGCCACGACCCGGCGCGGATCGTCTACCGGGTCGTCCCCCCCGCCGCCTACAACCTGAAGGTCGCGGCGACGAACTGGCTCGAGAATGGCCAGGAAAAGGCCGAATTCAGCTTTGAACGCAGCATCCCGGCTCCGCCACTCCCCGGCATGACGCAACCGGTTGGAACGGTCTTCCTCCTCCATGGATACGGACTCGATCACGAAAGCCTGTTGCCGTGGGCATTCTGGTTCGGCCAACGCGGTTGGCAGGCGGTCCTGGTCGACCTGCGCGGACATGGCCGTTCCACCGGCAATTCCATCTCGTTCGGCCCGGTCGAGGTTGCCGAACTCCGGGGACTCCTCACCCACCTCGAACGCAAGGGCCGGACCACCTCCCCGGTCATCGCCTTGGGAGTTTCCTACGGGGCGACCGTCGCGCTGCGCTGGACCGCGTCGGACCCGCGGATCGCCTCCGCCATCGCCATCGCCCCTTACGCCCGCCTCGGGGATGCGATTGAAAACATCCGGAAGGACTTTGCATCGTGGGTTCCCGCGTCGTGGATCGGAGCTGGGATCCGGAGGATACCCGACGTGGTCGGGGTGGAACCGGGCGAACTGGACACCCTGCAGGCGATTTCCGGCCATTCCGTCCGGGCGCTCCTGATGGCCGGGGGAGCCGATGTGATCGCGCCGGTTGCGGCTGTGGAAGCCCTGCAGCAGGTCTGCGCCCCCGGAAGCAACCTGTGGGTGCTCGATGGGTCCAACCACGAAGCCCTCCCGTTCCGGTTCAATGACCTGGCGCCCGCGGTCGATCGCTGGCTGGACTCCCAACGGGGACGCTGACTGGGCGGAGGGCGACTCGGAACCCCTTCCTTCGCCTCAGAATACCGACGCCGGGATCCCCGTGATTTCCCGGACGCGTCGGGCGATCGCGGAAAGTTCAGCCAAGGTGGCGTGGTCGCACCGGCCTCCCGCCGCCGGCCGACTCGCCGAGTAGACCTGAACGAGCTGGATCCTGGCTCCACCCCGTCGCAAATCCTCGACCCGCGCTGCAAAGGCATCCTGCTCGGCCATGGGGATTGCCCGGCCCTGAATCCGCGGAAAGAGACTCTGGAGGATCACCGGTCGGGACCGGGCTGTGCTCAGGATGTTTTCGAGGACCTGATCGAAAGGCACCTCGGTGCGATTGACGTGCCGGTACCAGGCTTCGCTTCCGGCATCGAGTTTCGTCCAGATCTCGTCCTGGTTGGTGAGCATGCGCAGTCCCCGCTTCACCTGCGACTGCAACAGGCCCGCCCCATTCGTGATGATGGCCACCTTGAAGAACCCGTGTCGCCCCTGAGCCCGCAGGTGGACCAAGGTCTCAACGACGTCCTCGAAGATCGGACACAACGTCGGCTCGCCATTGCCGCTGAGGGCGACATGGCCCAACCGGAGATACTCGGCTGGAGCCCCGGCACAGCCCACCAACCGGGCGCCCAGCCCGGCCCGGATCAGATCCAACGCCTCCTCCAGCTCCTCGATCATCAATCCAAGATCCGGCATCGGGGGCTCTCCGCGGAGGTGCGACCGCTGCACATCACAGTACAAACAATCAAAATTGCACCGTCCGTCCGGGTTGAGGTTGAGCCGGACAGACAATCCCCGAGCCCGGGGGGACACCACGGTCTGGACGAACCGGAATGTCCTTTTTCCATCGCCGACAACCGGTGCAGCGGCTGCATTCATACCTCCACACACTCAGGCGGCCCCGTTGCCGACTGCCAACCGGCGATTGCCGCCCATGCGACGGGTCTTGCCTCGCCTTGCCCTGCTTCGGGCAACCCGGGGAGAACCCGCAACAACCCGCGGAGGGCTATCGGGCACCCCGTTGTTCCACGCTCTTTTCCTGCCGGATGCTTGACCCGTACCGGCTGGGTCTGGTCTTTCAAGGATGTCCAAGGCGTGCACCCTCCGACCGGCGCACTGCAAAACTGATTCTGCCATGTCTTCGCACACCACCAATCTCAACGTCCTGTCCTGGGTTCAGGAACAGGTCCGCCTCTGCCAGCCCGACCGTGTCGTCTGGTGCGACGGTTCCGATCAGGAGGCCGAACGCCTCTATCAGCAGGCCGTCAACGAGGGAATCCTGCTCCGGCTCAATCCGGAAAAGCATCCCCGCAGCTACTACCATCGCTCCAACCCCAACGACGTCGCCCGCGTCGAGCAGATGACCTACATCTGCACCTCGACCGAGGAGGAAGCCGGCCCCACCAACAACTGGTGTGAGCCCCGCTCCATGTACCGCCGCCTGGAGGGTCTCACCCGCGGCGCCATGAAGGGCCGCACCATGTACGTGGTGCCCTACCTCATGGGACCTCCCGGATCCCCCCTCGCCAAGGTCGGCGTCGAACTGACGGATTCCCTCTACGTCGTCCTCAACATGCGGATCATGACCCGCATGGGCGACGCTGCCTGGCAGCAACTCGGCGACTCGGATGACTTCAACCGCGGCCTGCATTGCCTCCTCGACCAGAATCCCGAGCGCCGCCTCATCTGCCACTTCCCGCAGGACAACGCGATCATCTCCGTCGGCTCCGGCTACGGCGGCAACGTCCTCCTCGGCAAGAAGTGCCTCGCCCTCCGCATCGGCTCCTACCTCGGCCGCCGCGAAGGTTGGCTCGCGGAACACATGCTGATCCTCGGGGTCGAATCACCCACCGGCGAGAAGACCTTCGTCGCTGCCGCATTCCCCTCCGCCTGCGGCAAGACGAACTTCGCCATGCTCGTCCCGCCCACGGCCTACAAGGGCTGGAAGATCTGGACGGTCGGCGATGACATCGCGTGGATGTACCCCGGGGCCGACGGTCGCCTCTGGGCCATCAACCCGGAAGCGGGCTACTTCGGGGTCGCTCCCGGCACCAATGGCGCCACGAACCCCAACGCGATGGCCACCATCGCCCGCGACACCATCTTCACCAACGTCGCCCTCAAGCCCGATGGAACGGTCTGGTGGGAGGGACACGACGATCCCCCGCCGTCCGAGTGCCTCGACTGGCAGGGTCGTCCGTGGACCCCGGCTTCGAAGGAGAAGGCCGCCCATCCGAACTCGCGGTTCACGGCTCCCATGGCCAACAACCCGTCGCTTGCCCGGGAGGTCAACGACCCGGCCGGCGTCCCGATCTCGGCGATCATCTTCGGTGGCCGCCGCGCCAGCACCCTCCCGCTGGTGTGCGAAGCCTTCAACTGGGTCCATGGCGTGTACATGGGCGCCACCATGGGGTCCGAAACCACCGCCGCTGCCAGCGGCGCCGTCGGCCAGGTCCGGCGTGACCCCATGGCCATGCTGCCGTTCTGCGGATACAACATGGGATGGTACTTCCGCCACTGGCTCAACCTGCGGAAGAAGATCAAGCTCCCACCCCGCATCTTCCAGGTGAACTGGTTCCGCAAGGGCAACGATGGCCGCTTCCTCTGGCCCGGCTTCGGCGAGAACATGCGCGTCCTCAAGTGGGTCATCGACCGCGCCAACGGCTCTGTCGGCGCCTGGGAAACCCCCTTGGGCTGGGTTCCCCGAACCCAGGACTTCGACCTCGACGGCATGGAGAACTTCGACTCCTCCGACTTCGAGAATCTCCAGAACATCAACCTCGAGGAATGGCGCCGCGAAGTGCTGTCCCAGGATGAACTCTTCATGCGCCTCTATTCCTTCCTCCCGAAGGAAATGATCTTCCAACGCGAACTCCTCGTCGCCCGGCTCTAGTCGGGCCGCATCAGGAATTCTGGAAAAGCGGGGGGCACAAATGTGCCCCCTTTTTCATTCCGGTAGCCGCCAGGGTAACAACGCGGGGGAATCCACCTCGATGGAAGCCGCTTTTGACGGATGCCCCCGGAGCGCGGATGCTGGCCGCATGCGGGTCGTCTGCCTCCTGTTCCTGATCCTCTCCGCCTGGCGTCTCCAGGGCGTTGAACCGACTTCAGCCACCAATGCGCCCCGCCGACTCGTGGTCCTCGGCGATTCCCTCGCTGCCGGCTATGGCGTCCGCGCCGGTGAATCCTGGCCCGACCGCCTCCAGACCCGCATCCAGAAGGCTGGCCTTCCCTTCACCGTGGTCAACGCCGGCGTCTCCGGCGACACCACCGCTGGGGGCCTCCGCCGGATCGACTGGGTGATCCGCCAACCGGTCGACGTGCTGGTCCTTGAACTGGGTGGAAACGACGGCCTCCGTGGAATCCCCCCGGCTTCCACCCGCACCAACATCGTCGGCATCGTCCACAAGACCCGTGCGAAATGGCCGTCCGCCACGATCGTCCTCGCCGGAATGCAAATGCCGCCGTCGATGGGTCGCGAGTTCGCCGAATCCTTCCGCATGGTGTTCCCGGATGTGGCCTCGGCCGAGCAGTTGCACCTGATTCCCCACATCCTCGAAGGCGTTGGGGGTGTCCCGGAACTCAACCAACCCGATCTCATCCACCCCACGCCGACGGGCCACGATCTCCTCGCCAGCAACGCCTGGACCACCGTCGAACCCCTGCTCCGACAACTCACCAAGCCTACACCGTAGGAGGTGGGGCGAGTGTCCTCACGAGCCGCTTGGGAGTCCCAAGTTTCAAGATTCAAGTTTCAAGACCGGCTCCCGCTTCAAACTTGAAACTGAAAACTTCAAACTCCGGAGCGGCTCGACAGAGTCTCGCCCCACCCCGTGAAGCGCCCGCACAGGCCTCCCCATGGAAATCGGCGTTGGCCACCGGCCTTCCGCTGCGCTTCACTCGCGCGCGCATGAAGGTATTGGTTCTCGGCTCTGGTGGACGCGAGCACGCACTCGTCTGGAAGCTCGCCCAGTCCCCGCAGGTCACCCGTCTGTGGTGTGCCCCGGGTAACGCGGGCACGCAGGGCGAACCCCTCGCCACGGGCGGTCTGGTGGAGAATGTCGCCATCGCCGCGGACAACTTCCCGGCGCTCCTGGAATTCGCCCGAAGCGAGAAGCCGGACCTGACGGTGGTGGGTCCGGACGGTCCGCTGGCGCTGGGTGTCGTGGACACCTTCCAGGCGGCGGGCTTCGTGATCTGGGGACCGAACCAGCGCGCCGCCCAGTTCGAAGCCTCCAAGGCCTTCTCCCAGGATTTCATGGAGCGGCACGGCATTCCCACGGCCCGCTCCGGCACCTTCGATGACCCGGCTGCCGCAAAACGCTTCTGCGCCGAACTCGGCGGCCGTTGTGCCGTCAAGGCCGACGGACTCGCCCTGGGCAAGGGCGTGCTGCTGACCGAAAACCTGGCCGCAGCGGAGCAGGCTGTGGACGAAATCATGGTCCAGAAGACCTTCGGCACCGCCGGGAGCCGCATCGTCATCCAGGAACTCCTGACCGGCATGGAGATCTCGCTCCACGCCTTGTGCGATGGCCGCACGGCCCTGCTCTTCCCGACCGCCCAGGACCACAAGCGCGCGCTCGACGGCGACGAAGGCCTCAACACGGGCGGCATGGGGACCTATTCCCCGGCCCCGTTCCTCTCGGATGCCGAACTCGCCGAGGTCGGCCGCCAGATCCTCGAACCCTGGCTCGCCGGGTGCGCCGCCGACGGCATCGACTTCCGCGGCCTTCTGTATCCGGGCGTGATGCTCACGGCCAACGGTCCCCGCGTCCTCGAGTTCAATGCGCGTTTCGGCGACCCGGAAACCCAGGTCTATCTCACCCGCCTCGAGAACGACCTCGCCGAACTCCTTCTCGCTTCCGCTCAAGGTCGCCTGAGCGAAACCCAACTCCGCTGGAAGCCCGAAGCCTCGGTTTGCGTCGTCCTCGCTTCGGGAGGCTATCCCGGTTCCTTCCCGAAGGGATTTCCCATCCATGGGATCAGCCAGGCCGATGCCCTCCCGGGCGTGAAGGTCTTCCATGCCGGCACCGCGGCACGGGATGGAAAGATTGTGACCTCCGGTGGTCGTGTCCTCGGCGTCACCGCCTTGGGATCCACCCTGCGCGAGGCCCATGATCGAGCCTATGCGGCGGCGCGGACGATCTGCTTCGAAGGCATCCATTACCGCCAGGACATCGCCGCCAAGGGCCTTCGGTAGCCGGGTCGGCATCGACTCGGCATTCCCGGGTTCGTTCAACCGCCGTTTTCAGGTTCAAGCCTGACTGGCCCGGGAACACTGGATCCGGCGCTTGGGAATCCAGACCCGTTCGAAAAAAGAAACGCCGCCCATCCCGAGGGACAAGCGGCGTTTCGACCCAAACGACCCTAACCTAGTGTCGAACCACTCGGTCCAACGGCCATTTTCAGAGCCAATCCAGTGCCAATCCAGTAACACCAGACAAAAGCGCAGGAATATTTTCAGGCCGCCGGTTTTTTACAAAAACTCGCCGGTTTCGGTGAGAAAACAGCCCAAAAACCACCCGCCTCTAGCCCAGCGCTGCCAACGCCACCCGCAACTCCTCGTCCGTATTGTAGAAGTGCGGCGAGAACCGCACCACCGACTGCCCGTCCGGCAGTTTCCGGATCGTGGCCGTCACCCGAGCCGCCTCGAGCCTTCGGATCAGCTCGGCGGATTCCATGTCGGGCCGGAAGAAGGACAGCACTCCTCCCACGTTCTCCGGCGGCGGATCCGGTTGCAGCACCGTGAATCCCCGCGCCAACAAATCCGCGGCCACCCAAGCCCGTTTCCGGGTCAATTCAGCCCCAATATTGCGGATTCCGACCTCTTCCAGGAGGCCCAATGCCGCCTGGAATCCGGCCAGACCCACCAGGTTATGGCTGCCCACCTCGTACTTCCGGGCGTCCGGCTTGAACTTCAGATCTTCCTGAGTGAGGAAATCCGGGCAGTCCAGATTGTGCCAACCGTGGACAATAGGCTTCAGCCGGGCCTGCACCTCCCGGCGCACATACAGCACGCCAGCCGCACAGGGTCCCAGCATCCACTTGTGGGCGTCCGCCGCCAGGAAGTCCACGTGCTCCACCGATAGGGGGAATGCACCCAACGTCTGGATGGCATCGAGGCAGAACAGGATGCGGCGCGACCGGAGAAACTTGCCGATGGCGTCCACATTGATCCGCCATCCAGCGAGGTAATGCGCCCCCGCAAGCGACACCAGGCGGGTCTGTTCGTCCACCTGCCCCTGCACATCGACCGCCCGAACCTTCCCCAACTCCCGAACATTCAGGAAGCGAACCTCCACCCCCCGGTCCGCCAGCGCCATCCACGGATACACATTCGACGGATAGTCATCATAGTAGACGAGGACGTTGTCGCCCTTCCGCCAGGGGAGACCGGCCGCCACGTAGGAGAGGGCCAGCGACGTCGGTCCCACCAACGCCATTTCTTCCGGTTGCCCCCCCAGCAGACGGGCCAAACGCGCCCGCACGTCCGCGATCAATTGCCCACAGGTCGAGACCTCCTGCTCGCTTTCCTGACAGGCGGTCGCGTACTGGGCCATCGCCTGTCCGACCCGTCGTGGCAGGGCGCATACCCCCGCGTGCGCGAGGAACGGTCCCTTGGCAACGACGGGAAACTCATGCTGTCGCAGGGCTTCGTCGCCGTGCAGTTGTTCAATGGTCATGGATCCTTCAGCGGTAAGGTTGATGCAGCTTCACCTGATCCGACTTGCCGCGCACCCGGAGGTTCAGCATCTCGACCCCGACAGCGAACGCCATCGCGAAGTAGACGTATCCCTTGCTGATATGCTGGTGGAAGCCCTCCGCCAACAGGAGCGTCCCGATCAGGATCAGGAACGACAACGCCAGCATCTTCACCGTCGGGTGGCGTTCCACGAACCCGCCGATCTGGTTCACGAAGATCAACATCACGATCATCGCCAGCACCACGGCAGCCACCATGACCGGCACGTGCTGGGCCATGCCCACCGCCGTGATCACCGAATCCAGCGAGAAGACGATGTCCAGCAGGAGGATCTGCACGATCGTCGCCGCCAGCGAGGGTGCCACGCCCGGGTTGGATCCCCCGTCGTGCCCTTCCAGCTTCTCATGGATTTCCTTTACGGACTTCCAGACCAGGAACAAACCGCCGATCGCCAACACCAGATCCTTGCCCGTGTTGGGCAGATCGAGCCCGGAAATCGAGAACTCCCACAGCTTGTTCTTCAGGCTCATCACCCAACTGATCGACAGCAGCAGGAGGATCCGGGTGATCAATGCCAACCCCAGCCCGATCTGCCGTGCCTTGGCCTGCTGCTCCTTGGGTAGCTTGCCCGACAAGATCGAGATGAAGATCAGGTTGTCGATCCCCAGCACGATCTCCAGCAGCGTCAGCGTCAACAGGCTCATCCACGCCGCGGGATTCCCCATCCAATCGATCCATTGCGTCATCGCCCCCAAGCCTAGCCATCGCCGCACGGACGACCAGCGAAAGGATTCCCACCCCCTGTTCTCCACCCGGGCCGTGCCGGAAGCCGGTAATCCCAACCGCCCAGGTGACCGCCCCCCACGTTCCATGCCATCCTTCCGGCATGTCGTCCACCCGTGCAGCGTTCCCAGGGCTCCCGTGGCTGCTGATCCTCCTGGGATCGCTGATCGCGCCAGTCCTGTCGGCGAAGTCCATCGCCGGTGCCCGACCCAACATCGTCTTCATCCTCACCGACGATCAGGGCTACGGCGACCTGTCCTGCCACGGGCATCCGGTCCTCAAGACCCCGAACATCGATCGGCTCCATCGCGAAGGAGCGCGGTTCACGGACTTCCACGTCAGCCCAACCTGCGCGCCGACCCGCAGCGCCCTGTTCACCGGGCGCCACGAGTTCAAGAACGGCGTCACGCACACCATCCACGAGCGGGAGCGCCTCACCCCCGGCGCTGTCACGCTAGCCGAAATCCTCCGTCAGGCCGGCTATACCACCGGCATCTTCGGCAAATGGCATCTGGGCGACGAACCCGCCTACCGCCCGGACCGGCGCGGATTCGACGAGGTATTCATCCACGGCGGCGGAGGCATCGGACAGACCTACCCGGGTTCGTGCGGCGACGCCCCCGGCAACACCTACTTCGATCCCGCCATCCTGCACAACGGCCGCTTCGAGAAGACCAGCGGCTACTGCACCGACGTCTTCTTCCGACAGGCCACCGACTGGATCAACCGGACCCGCGGTCGGAAGCCGTTCTTCGCCTGCATTTCCCTCAACGCGCCCCACGCCCCGTTGCAGGTCCGCCCCGAGGACGAAGCCCGCTACGCCGGCCGATTCGCCAACACGAACGCCGCCCGTTTCCTCGGCATGGTCGCCAACATCGACGACAACGTCGGCCAACTCCTCGACCGGCTCCAGCGATGGAACCTCGATCGAGAGACGCTCGTGATCTTCATGAACGACAACGGCGCCGACGGCGGGATCCTCGCCGGATACAACGCCGGCATGCGGGGTAAGAAGGGAACCGCCTTCCTCGGCGGCACCCGTGCGGCCTCCCTGTGGCGCTGGCCCGGCACCCTGACGCCGGGCGACCGCCCCGGCCTGACCGCCCACGTGGATTTCTTGCCGACCCTCGCTGCCATCGCCGGCGCCACCCCTGAACCCAGATGGTCCAGCCAGGTCGAGGGCCGAAGTCTCATCCCGCTCCTCGAGGATCCGGCCGCATCGTGGGCCGACCGTACCCTCTTCACCCACGTCGGCCGATGGGAACCCAAGGCCAGTCCCGAATCCGCGCGCTACCGCATGGCCGCTGTACGGACCACCCGATGGCACCTCGTCTCCGCCGACGGCGCCCGCGAACCCCATTGGATGCTCTTTGACGTCCAGACCGACCCCGGCGAAACCCGCGACCTTGCCTCCGCCGAACCCGATCGTGCACGCCAACTCGCCGCCGAATTCGACACGTGGTGGACCAGCCTACCCCCCTACCTCGTCAACGAGGACGCCACCGGCCCCGCCGTGAATCCCTTCAAGGCCGAGTACTGGAAACAGTTCGGAGGCGCTCCTCCAACGAAGTGAGCAGCACCGCCACGGCGCCCGAAACGTGCCCCGGAGGTGGCGGCCGAGTCCACAGAGGATACCGATTGCAGGATGACTCCGATCTTCGGGGGTGTTGGTGAGGGAAGGCCCGTTTCACCCCGCCGATCCATGGGAGGCACTCAGGGCGGGGCGGGCCGCTACGGCCCTTCCATGATCCTGCCGGACAAACCTGCCGCCCGCTTCAGCCTGAATCCTGCGCGCTCACCCTCCCAGGACTCGACCAACCGCCCACCTACGAATCCCACTCTGCGTCTTCGCGCCTCGGATGTGTCCCGATTCGGATGTCCTCCCCAACTCCGCTGGGAAAATCAGATCCCGAGCTTCTGCAGTTCCCGATCGAGGAGCATCTGGAATTCCTGGAGGTCCTCCTGAGACGGCCGGTAACCGCGGACGGCGGGCACCATTCCGAATCGACCGGTCTGATCCAGGTACCACTGGGCAGTCTGACCGTCGCTGAACTTCACGGACCCGCTGGCGAGCGTTCCCGGGCGAGTGACCGTATCCACCGATACGGACACACCCCCACCGAGCGAACCGGCCGGGGGAACCACCGTCGTCTCGGCGAGGGGGGCCGCACCGTCCGCAGGTGCGGCAGCAGCAGGCGGGGGCGTGGGAGCCTTGGGCGGCTCCGGGTCCTTCAGTTGCACCCGCAGGTCATCCACGAGCAACCGCACCTCCATGTACGTGCTCTTCAGTCCGAAATCCTTCTCCAGACGCTTCTGGAACTCCGACAGCTTCATCCCGTCCTCGAGCCATCGGCGTGCTTCCTGTGCCTGTGCCTCCGTCAATTGCATGGCCGACACGTTAGGAACCGGCCGCCCCAACCGCAAGACGCACGACGGACCAGTTGCACCGCCGGGGACTTGAAGTTCCCGGTTGCCACAGGCCAGTTCCCTGGTCCTTGAAACTGAAATCTTGAAACCTGAAACTCCCCCTTCACCCCTGCGCCAGCATCGTGCGCAACTGGGTCTTCAGGATCTTGCCGGTGGCATTCCGTGGCAGGGCGGGCAGGACGACGAAACGCCTCGGCAGCTTGAAATCCGCCAACTGCCCCCGCAGGAACTCGTGCAGGGCGTGCTCCTCGAACGTCCGTCCCTCGTCCAGGCTCACGAAGGCCACCGGTCGTTCCCCACGCTTCTCGCAGGGTTCACCAACGACTGCCGCTTCGCGCACGCCCGGATACCGGTAGATCACCTCCTCGATCTCCCGCGGGTACACGTTGATGCCATTCGGCTTCAGCATGTCCTTCTTCCGGTCCGTGATGACGAAGTAACCGTCGGGACGACGATGCCCGATGTCGCCGGTCCGCAACCACCCGTTCACAAGGGTCTCCGCCGTCTTCTGCGGCGCGTTCCAGTACCCCAGCATGACGTTCCCACCGCGCACGCAGATCTCCCCGTCCGTTCCATCCGGCAACAGGGCGCCTGAATCGTCCTGAACCGATACCTCCACGTTCGGGATGGGCAGTCCAATGCTGCCCGCCATCCACGGTCCTTCAACAGGATTGATCGACACCACCGGACTGGCCTCGGACAGACCATAGCCCTCGATCAACGGCACCTGGGGATGCCGGGCATTGAAGGCTCTCAGGATCTCCCCCGGTAACGGGCCCGCGCCGCTGATGCACAGGCGCAGGGGCAATTCGATCCCGGGCGGAAGGTGCGCCAACGTCCGGAACAACGCGGCCATCGCCGGAAGCACCGACCCCTTCCGCACCAGGATTTCCTGGATGGCCTGCTTCGGCGCATGCAACGAATGGATCAGCACGATCGATCCCCCCACCAGCAGCGGCAGGAGGATGCACGCCGTCAGCATGAAGCTGTGGAACATGGGCAGCATGAGCACGAACCGGTCGAAATTGACGACCGACAGCACCTGCCGGCAGGAGTCGACGTTGTGCAGGAGGTTGCCGTGCGAGAGCATCGCGCCCTTCGGTTGCCCCGTCGTCCCGCTCGTATAGATCAGGACCGCCAGGTCCGATCCGCCCCGCTGAACCGCGGGCACCGTCAGCGGTGCCACGGAGTCCCCGGACGGAATCTCCTCCACGCGGATCACCTTCAACCCCGGACACAGCGCCAGCACGGCCTGCAATCCCTCCTCCATCCCGGATTCCGTGATCAGCACCTCCACACCCGCATCCGCGACGATATACGCCACCTCGGCCGGTTTCAGGAAATTGTTGATAGGGACCGCTACGGCATCCGCCCCCAGGACACCGAACAACGCACTGATGAACTCCGGACGGTTCCGAAGCCACAATCCCACCCGGTGCCCCGGCTGGACTCCGTGGCCCTGTGCCAACTGCGATGCCACCCAGCAGGACTGCCCCAGGAAATGCCCGTAGGTCAGTTCATGCTCCGCCCAATACAGGGCTACCCGGGACTCGTTGGCTCGCGCGGAATCGGCAAAAGCCTGAAAGAGGTGATGCGAAATCGTCATGCGGAATGGTGGGGAACCCTACCCGCGACCGCGCCCACCGCCAAGGGCGCCGACGTTGGAATCCGGCCAACGGGTCACATTAGAAAAGGCGGTTGAATCCACAGATTACCCTAAAACCGGCGGTTGGATCCGCAGATGAGCAGATGGCGCAGATGGGCTGGGCCTTGGACCGGGATGACCGCGCACCCTGGCAGTGAGGGCTCGCCTGGGTTGAATCCGCGCCTTTCTCCCCCTCTATCTGCGCCATCGGCGCCATCTGCGGATAGATGAACTGCCGGTTCCAGGATTACAGGATTCCACGGATTGGAAGCCGATTGAGAGAGGCCGTCGTTCCATCCTGCGGGTGACATGGAAGCTGCGAAGCGGCGGGGACTCTTGTTCCAGTCCATCTCTGAAATCGGTGAAATCGGTGGATAACCCAACTTCCGCTTTCAGGATCAATCCTCCCCTTCGTCGACCTCGACCTCATACCCATTGGCCATCAGCAGGCTGGCAATGCCCCAGGCCAACGACAGCCCGGATCCGCCGAGGATGAGGTAGTAGAGTCGCCCGGTGGCTGCGAAAACCACCCAGAACACGACGAACAACACGACACCCGGAATCACCCGCATCCACGCCGACTTCCGATTCTCGGACTGGTTCGTCCGGTAGATCTCCTCCAGCAACTCGCGGGCTTCGTCCTCGCTGAAATTCCGGTCTGCCACGCGGAACACGGCTTTTCCAATGTCCCGCTCACTGGCCACGGCCTCGCGCGCGGTCAGGTATCGACGGTCTTCAGGGGTCATGCTCTGGAACTCCTACGCAAAAAATAAAAGGACGGCCCGCCGCGAGGCGAGCCGTCTTTCGAAAACCGGATGATCCGAGCGCTGGGAGCCTACTTGGCTGCCGACCACTCCAGCGCGTTCGTCAGCAACTTCTGGTAGGCGGGGTGACTGTGCGCCACGCCGTCATGGCCCAGCGTGATCGCCGCG
Source organism: uncultured Verrucomicrobiota bacterium (assembly GCA_903842505.1). Taxonomy (GTDB): domain Bacteria; phylum Verrucomicrobiota; class Verrucomicrobiia; order Limisphaerales; family UBA9464; genus UBA6176. Next base: position 26,881 of record CAIMMI010000328.1, read on the forward strand.
ATCCGCGACTTCGGGTGCTTCACCACGAAGACCATCGGATAGGTCTTGTTCTGCTGCTTCGAGAACGCCGTCGCCAGCACCTGGATCTCCGTGCCCTTCGTGTCGGGCTCGAACCAGTACAACTCATCCGACAAGGTGAACTTCGCGGGAACGCCCTTCATCAGCGGGTGATTCGGCTCGGTCACCGTGACTTCGAACTCACCGTACCGGTCGTGGCCGCGGGATCCGCCGCCGCACAACTCGCGGTTGTACTCCGGCCAGTCCCGATCCCAGTTGTACCAGAGCGACGGATGCACGATCAGCATCCCCTTGCCCGAGCGCGCGTGGTTCAGGACGGCATCCCGCGTGGCGGCGTCCGTGAAGGGCTTGTTGTTGCTGAGATACAGGACGTCGAGCCCCTGGATGACCGGGGCGAGCCCGCCCGTGGTCTCGGTGTAGTTGACGGACGCCTTGCCCGTCGCCTTGAGCGTGGCCACATCGGCCAGGTTGAAGAACCGCTGGAAGTCATGCGAGGAACCGCCACCCACGATCAGCGTCTTCAAACCGGAGCCCCACTGGAACGTCGGGGTCGCCGGCGCGGCCTCCGCGGGAACCGAAGTCGGCGACAACGAAGCCCCGTCGTTGCCCGGAACTTCCGCCGTGATGCCCACCCAGGTGGCGGCCACCAGGTTGTTCAGGCTCTCCAGCGTGATCTTCTCCACCACCGCACGGCCCTTCACCAGCTTCGTGAACGCACGGACCTGCTTTCCGCCGGCCGCCAGGTCGGGAACTTCCTTCGATCCCGCCACCTCGAACCGACCGATGTAATCCGCCACCTCGATGCCGTTCCGGATCAGGATCTCTTCGGTTCCGCCACCGCCGAAGTGCAGCGTGACCTTCGTCACTGGCTGGCCCTTGCTTCCCTCGCCTCCGTACGGATAGGCCCAGCCGCCAACACCGCCGAGGAAGTGCAGGCGCCCGATCGCGATCCCTGCCTTGATCTCCACCTTCGCGGGATAATTCCGGGCCAACCCTTCGGTTCCCTTCAGGACCAGCAGGTTGTTTCCGGTCTGGCTCTTCTGGATGCTCAACACGTCGAACGGCACATCGCCCACCTTGATCGTGCCGTGCTTGCGGAAGCGGAGGGTCTCGTCCTTCGACGCCTCGTCGGCGTAGATGCCCTTGTTGTTCGCCACGTTGAACACGCCCGTCATGTCCAGGATGCGGAAGCGGTTCTCGTCGGCGCACAGGTAACCCAGCAGGTCCCGCAGGCCGTCCGCGCCCAACTGTTCGAAGCCTTCCGGCATCAGCGACCGACCCGTGTTCGTCCGGGACTTGATGTTGTCCTTGCGGATCGTGTTGTCGCCCGCGGCATCCCGGACCAGCACTTCGGCGTTGTTCTCACGCTCGATGATGCCGTTGTAGGTGAGGTCGTCCTTGGTCTCGATCGAGACCGCAACGAAGTTGGGCTCGACCAGGCGATTCGGATCGATGATGTGGACCAGCAGGTCCGCGGCCCCGTGCGCACCCATGCCCGTGAGGTTGGGAGCGAGGTTCCGGCCATCGGTCTTGTAGATATGGCAACCGGCGCAATTCGCGAGGAACAGCTTCTTGCCGTTTTCGAGGTTGCCGGCCTTCTCGACCTCCGGCTTGAACCGCGCGATGAGGGCTTCCTTCTCCTTCTGCTCGGGCCCCTTCAGCGAATCGATCACCTCGTTCGCCTTCGCAGCCACCGCCTTGTCCGCGTGGGTCCGCAGGCGATGCTGGAATGCCGGCCCGACCTGCGGGAGCGACACCTTCTTGTCCGACAGGGCCTGCACCATCTGCAGGGACCAGTCGCCGCGCTTCATGACCGCGCTGAACAGCAGTTCCTGCAATTCGCCCGGCACCCGGGAGAACCCGGACACCAACTGCTCACCGACCGCCGCCTCCGGGGTCACGCCCAGAGCCTCGATCACCCGGCGTTGCAACCCGACCGAGTTGCCGCCGCCGAGCAGGCCGCCCACCGTGGAAATGATACCCGAGTCCAGGCGACGGACACCAAGCAGGTTGACCGCCACCTGCGCCCGTTGGTCGTCCGGAAGCGCGGCGTCACCCAGCTTCGAGCGCAACTGCACGATGACCGGCTTCAGGGCTTCGCTCATCGCACCGTTCTTGTCCCAGCGCGCCACCAGCGGCAAAACCGCTCCCGGAAGTCCCGGACGCGAGGACTGCAACAGCGCACCGAGCGCCGCCTGCAAGTCACCGCTCCAACCCGGCACCACGTCCGCCTTCAGGGAGGTCGCCAGGGTTTCGAGGGCCGACTGCTTCAATCCATCGGCCGACGCCGGTTGCTTCGAGAGCAACACCACGACGGCAGCCACCTGCGCGGCGTCCCCCTTGTTCGCCAGGATGCGAACCGTGTGACCCACGAAGTCAGCGAGGAACGCCGGATCCTTCGCCCGGAACGCCGCCTCGACGAAGAGCGCCGGGCTGTTCGCCGCAACACCCAGGGCCGCCGACTGGAGATGCTTGTCCTTCAACTCCGGCCAGAGCCCGACGATCTCGTCCGCGACCTCCGGCGATGCCTCGAGATTCCCCATCGCCAGCAACGCGTTCAACTGAGCCCGTGCATCCGTCGAACGGATCGCCGCGCGCACCGCGGTCCCCACCGCACCCGACGCCTTCTTCGGCGCGCCGTCCTCGGACACCAACTTCAACGCGTTCTTGCGGAGGGTCGGATCGTTGTCGTTCAGGCACGCGATCAGGTTCTTCTGGTCGAGCCGACCCACGTTGTTCAACACCCACATCGAGTGCATCCGGGTCATCGCCGGCCGCTCCGGGGCGATGCCGTCGAGGAGGTTCTGCAGGGCAAAGAACGGCCCCTGCTCGGAGAGCAACCGGTGGGCCGTCATGCGCACCCAACCGTTGGGATGCTCGAGCAGGCGGACGACACTCGCCGGGCTCTTGAGATCAAACTTCCAGGCCGGAAGCGCCTTGGCCTGCTTGTGCTGCACGCGCCAGATGCGGCTGAAATGGTGGTCGCGGTCCGGACGCGTCGCCGCGTTCCGGGCGCCGTGGGCCGGTCCGCGGGTGTCGTTGTGGATCGCCGCCTGATTGTAGAAGTCGACGATGTACAGCGCGCCATCGGGCCCGATCCGCTCATGCACCGGACGGAACCAGAGGTCCGTCGACGCGACGAATTCCGTCTCTTCGCGACCCGCCTCCTTCGAGGCCACGAACGTCACGCCCTTCGGGGTCAGCAGTTCGTTGTGGACGAGGCTCATCGTCGTCTCCGACGTGAAGTGCGAGTTGTTGTAGCGCTCCGGCCAGGCGCCGCCGTTGTAGATGCAACTCCCGGCCGCCGCCGTGAAGAAGCCGACCCAGTCGATCTGCACGTAAGCCGGCCGCGTGTGCTTCACCGCCGGGAAGATCTTCTGGTGATCCGGCGCGACGAACGAGGAACGGATGCCACCAACCGAGGCCTTGGCCAACGCCTTCTCCGGCATGACGACATGCAGGAAGTGCTCGCCGCAGGTCGCCGTCGTGTAGAACACCTCGCCGTCCGGCGCGAAGTCAAAGCCCCACGTATTGCAGGAACCCGCCGCATACTGCTCG
>CAIMMI010000329.1 GCA_903842505.1 uncultured Verrucomicrobiota bacterium
GCAACGGATGGTGATTTCATGATGTTTTTTTGCATGAGAGAGGATTCAGGACAGCAACTCGGAATTTCGTGAACGGTGACCAAAACCGACATGGGCACGTCCCATTGTCAATCAAAAGGCCTGCCTGGGCTGGGAATCAGGACCTGCAGCACACGCCAGCTTCGCATTGCCGTCGCCCACCAACTCCACCTGCTCCGCCCGCCCACCCCCGTGGACACGGACAGGCAGGGTTCCCAACGGCGACTGACCTGCCATGGCGCAGTGATAGTGACGGAGGATCTCGCTGATGACGCTTTCCCATCCCATCGCACAGGCCACCTGCCGGGCGCGCGTCCCCACAACCCGCCGCGCGTCGGCATCGGAAGCTGCCTCAGCAGCCGCGCGGAGGAACCCGTCTGCATCGGCATACGGAGCCAGCCAACCGTTCACTCCCGTTCGAATCACCTCGCCCGCCGCACCATAGTCGAAAGCCACAACGGACAGTCCGCTCGCCATCCCTTCGAGAGTCACATTGCCAAACGTTTCAGTGAGGCTGGGGAAAAGGAGCACGTCCGCCGAAGCAAAGTGGGCGGCCAGATCCTCTCCCGTCCGTCGGCCGGTGAGGATCGCCTCAGGGCACCGAGCCCGCACCCAGTCCCGGGATGGACCGTCCCCGACGAGGACGAGTTTCGAGTCCGACCGGATCTCCTGCATCCGCCGGAATGTATCGCACAACAGTTGCAGGTTTTTCTCCGGCGCCAGGCGCCCCACCCCCAGTACCACGAGTGCATCCCCATCGGCGTTCCAACGGCCACGCAGGTCCCTGTTGCGACGCATGGGATGAAAAAGCTCGGTATCAACACCCCGACCCACCACCTCCAGTCGTTCAAACCGGCCCGCCTTCAATTCCCCTGCCAGACCGGAGGTCGGCACCATCGTGCAGGCCGTCCGGTTGTGGAACCTTCGTAGGTATCCGAAAATGGCCCCTTTCAGGAAACCAACGCCATAGTGTCGGCTGTAGGCGTGGAAATTGGTCCGGAACTCCGAGACGGTCGGGATGGAAAGGCTGGCTGCAGCCTTGAGCGCGGACCAACCCAGCGGGCCTTCGGTGGCCAGATGAACGACATCGGGCCGGTTCCGTTGCCACAGGTGCCGAAGGCGACGGCGGGCCGGAAGCCCCACCTTGAGCTCCGGGTAACGGGGGATCGGAAGTCCCCGTGTCAGAACCTCCGAGAAACCCGCGACTTCAACGGGGCGCCCATCGCTCACCTGACGCGGCCTCACCAACTGCACGATGTGCCCCTGCTCCCTGAGACCCGACACAATCCTCGAGACGGTCGTCGCCACTCCGTTGATCTCGGGAGGATACGTCTCCGTGACGATCGCCACCTTGAGTGGTCGGGCAATCGGGCCTCTCAAAGCCATACCATCGAAAGCTTGAACCGGCGACATGGTCAAAGGCTGGAACCGCTCGAAGTCAGGACCATGGCAGGAGTCCAATATTCCGGTATCGAAACGTAGCCGCCTTGGAGACTCCACACAGCGGTGTGCATAAAGTCACCGAGTCAGATCTCATCCATAGTAACTCGCCATGAAGCAACAATCCTCCTCGTTCGCCTCCTGCATGGAGGCACTTCGGATCCAACGCTGGGACGATCACCGGTACTACCACCACAGCCGGATCAACCAATCACTGCACTTCATCAGTGCGATGAGTTTCCTCGTCGCGTACGTGCTGCTGTTCATTGACCCGGCGCTCTCAGCCCTGATCGCCTGGGGGGTATCGATGACCAGTCGGCAGGCCGGGCATTTCTTCTTCGAACCTCGAGGGTTCGACCACGTCAATCAGGCGACGCACGAGCACAAGGAAGACATCAAGCTGGGCTACAACCTGCGTCGGAAGGTCGTCCTGATGTCGCTCTGGGCCGTCGCGCCTGGCGTACTCTATCTGAGCCCCTCCTTCTTCGGGTTGCTGCAGCCCGGTTCTGGAATCCAGGGCTACCTGCACAACCTCGGTCTGGTCTGGCTTGCCGTCGGACTCGGCGGATTGGTGTTCCGCACGCTCCACCTGTTCTTCCTGAAGGATGTCATGACCGGACTGGTCTGGATGCTGAAGATCATGACCGATCCCTTCCACGACATCATGCTGTATTGGAGGTCTCCCCTGGCGTTGCTGCGGGGAGAATTGATCGACCCCATGACCCACGCCCACAGCCGCTAGCGCCGACGGTACTCCGCGATCAGTTCGCGGAGTACTCCCCGCCGGATTCCCTTGTTGGTCAGTCCGGGCCCGTCCCACCACCATCCGTCGGCCTGCATGGCCTGGGCGGCCCGGACAAACCGATCCACCACCTCGGAGAAGTCCGCGTCCGAGAAATTCAGGCTGAAGATCAGCCTGCCGGTGCCAACCCAGCTCAAGGCCAACCCTTCGGCCCGCAGGTAGAACTGGAGCATCCAGTTGTATCGGGATGGACGGGTATAGAACACCGACCAGACCGTCGAGAGGTTCGCGACCTGCACCGGGACCCCGACGGCCTGAAGCCGTCGATTCAATTCGGCCGCCCGGTGGTTCCAGCGCTCATCCAAACCGGAGTATAGCCCTTGCACATCGGGACTTTCCAACCGCTCCAGAAACACCTGCATCGCCGCCATCACGTAGGGATGCGAGTTGAAGGTGCCGCGCGCAAAACAGATGTCGGCCGGACGATCCTCCCGGAACCGGCGCATCAGGTCCTTCCGGCCGCAGACCACGCCAACCGGGAAGCCGCCACCCAGGGTCTTGCCGTAGGTGACCATATCGGCGCGGACGCCGAAGTACTCCTGTACGCCCCCGCGCCCGAGCCGGAACCCCATGAAGACCTCGTCCAGGATCAGCACGATGCCACGGGCCGTGCAAACCTCGCGCAGGCGCTGCAACCAGGTGGTGTAAGCCGCCCGGTCGAAACCCGCCCGGCGACTGCTGTCGATCAGGGTGGAATCACCGGGCGCCGCCGAATTCGGATGCATCGCCTGCAGCGGGTTCACCAGGACGCAGGCGATGTCCTTGCGGGTCCTGAGGACCCGCAGGGTATCTTCATCCATTTCCTTCAAGGTGTAGACCTTTCCCGGGGGCATCGGATTGCCAGGTCCAGGCTGAACGTCGTCCCACCAACCGTGGTAAGCTCCACAGAATCGCACCACGTATCGGCGCCGGGTGTGATAGCGCGCGAGGCGCACCGCCTGCATGACCGCCTCGGTGCCCGACATGTGGAAGGACACTTCATCGAGTCCCGAGATGCGGCACAGCTGTTCGGCATTCCAGGCAACACAAGGATGAAGGCTCCCGAGGACCGGCCCCAGAGCACCCGCGCGCCGCGCGGCTTCGCTCATGCACTCCTTGTAGAAGTCGTAGCCCAGCACGTTGACCCCGTACGACCCGGTCAGGTCATAGAAGCGCCTTCCGTCGAGATCGGTGACCGTCACTCCCTCGCTCGACTCGACAAAGCCGCCCAGCTTGAGGTGGGCTCGAAGGTAGGGACTGAACTGGAATGGAACCCGGTAGGATCGGGTGAATTGGAGGTCCGATATCCGTTCTGCGGCATCGGCCGACGCGGCGATCGACTTCGGATGCCGCTCGGCCAGGAGACCTGCCAGGCGGGCAAAGCCTTTCCGTCGCAGGTCAACCACTTCGGCCGGCGCGGAATCCGCGTTGAAGAACCGCTCTTCGCCATACTTGTATCCCGGGAGAAAGCCGGCGACCCGCTTGGCCATCCGGGAATGTCCCGCAAGGGAACGATGCTTCGCCAACGAAAGCTGGAGGCGCCGCCGGGCGAGGTGCAGGAGCACGACCGCTGGAACAACGGCAACGAGTGACTTTGTCAGGATGTCAGGCATGAAAACCAATCAGGTTGAAAAACAGGAGGCTCCGTCCGGCATCGACCGGGAACCAGGGGCCGGGGCATGGAAATCGTTGCGCGACCGCCTGCTTTTGCAGGAGGACCTCAATTTCCTGCTGACCAACCGCATCCCTCGGGTCTTTCTGACGCGATGGATGGGCCGCTTCAGCAAGATCCGCAGCCCGCTCGTCGCGAGGGCCTCGATCGCCATCTGGAAGATGTTCACGGACCTCGATCTTTCGGAGGCCCGTGAGACGCGCTTTTCCAGCCTGCATGAGTGCTTTGTCCGCCAACTCCGGGACGGGGCCCGTCCGGTGGACCCGCGGCCAGAGGTCCTGGTCAGTCCCTCGGACGGAATCGTCGGGGAATTTGGCGTCGTCGAGGGGGATCGGGTCTACCAGGCCAAGGGATTTCCGTATCGGCTGTCGGACCTCTTCGGGAGCGAGGCCAAGGCCGAACCCTACCGGAACGGCACCTACGTCACCCTGCGACTCACGTCGGCAATGTACCACCGATTCCATGCCCCGGCCGATGCTTCGGTGAAGCACGTCACCTACATCAGCGGTGACACGTGGAACGTAAATCCCATCGCCTTGAAACGGGTGGAGAGGCTTTTCTGCCGGAACGAACGGGTCGCAATCCATCTGCGACTCGCAGACGGACAGCCCATGGCGTTGGTCGCGGTGGCAGCCGTCCTGGTGGCGGCAGTCCGGCTGCATTGCCTGGATGTGCTGCTCCACCTGCGATGGTCGGGACCCAATGAGATCCCCTGCGACAAACCCGCGTCCCGCGGCGATGAACTCGGATGGTTCGAACACGGTTCCACAATCATCGTGTTTGCCCCGGCGGGCTTCAAGCCCTGCACCGGCATCCAGAACGGCTCGCGGGTGCGCATGGGGCAGGCCCTGCTCGAAAAAGCCCCGCATTAGTGGCGTCCCTCACCCGAACGCCAATCTGCCGTAACACAAAGGTTGCCCGCCCTTTCAATGCCGTACCGGGGGCGGAAGGGCAAAGAACGGAAGCCGAATGACCTCGGGCTCAGGCTTCCCTTCGTGAACCCGATAGGTCGAGTCCACGGCCAACCCCTTCAACGTCTGGACGGTTCCCGATCCAGGCCATCGGATTTCCAGACTGTCCACGCGCACCGCATCGCCCAACCCGATCTCCAACCGGAGCGGATTGCAGCCAAAACTCCCGCCTGAGTTCAAAGTCCGATGGATCACCCGCGGGCCGGAGGGCGTGGAGAGGGTCCATCGCAGGCGGGCACCGATACCGGCCCGGTTCGCCCCCTTGCCCACGAGCGAAACCTTGACCCAGTGGTTGCCATGACCGGGGTTTGCGAACAGGGCGTTGGGATAGATGTCGCCCGTATAGGCACCGCCCAGATCCTCGTGGACGTCCTGATCGCCGTCGTTGTCGAAGTCGGCGAAGGAGACGCCATGTCCCTTCTGCAGATGCCCGAACCCACCGCTGGTGGTGACATCCTGGAACCGTTTTCCCCGGTCGTTCCGAAACATCCGGTTCGGGATGAGGGTCAGGAGGTCCGGGTCGCCTGTCCCGAGGTAGAAATCCAGCCATCCGTCGTTGTCCAGATCACCAAAGTTCGCCCCCATGGCGTGCAGCACCCGGTCCAGACCCATGGCACGCGATACATCCTCGAACGTCCCGTCGCCCCGGTTCCGGTACAGCCTCGGCCGCTCACCTCCGGACGACTGGCCGAGGACATCCGCCGCCACATCCGCGACACCGCTGATGCGGTATCCGCCCACGAAGAGATCCTCCCAACCGTCATTGTCGAAGTCGAAGAACCAGGTCGGGAAGCTGAAGGTCGGCAGAGCAACTCCCGCCGCGGCCGCGACCTCGGTGAACTTCCATCCGTTGCCTGCTGGACCGTCATTACGGAAGAGCTTGTTTGGCCGGCCATGGATCGACAGGTACAGGTCGGGCCGGCCGTCATTGTTGTAGTCGCCGGCGGTCACGCCCTTCACATAAGCCTGCAGCGCCATGCCGATGCTCGGAGCGACGTTGCTGAACGTCCCGTCCCGGTTGTTGTGGTACAGTTCGCACGGGTGGGGCGCGGTCCGTTCCGCCGTCTCGTTCCCGATGAACAGGTCCAGCCACCCATCGCCGTCGTAGTCCAACCAGACCGCCGCCTGCGACGGATGGAACGACACCATCCCCGCGTCATGCGTCACGTCCTCGAACGTTCCGTCGCCGCGGTTCTGCAGGAGAGAGTCTGGAAACCGTCCCCCTTCCTTGGCCCACGCACCCCGTACCACGAAGACGTCTACATCCCCGTCGTTGTCATAGTCCGCCGTCACCAGATTGAGCCCACCCGTCAACCCAGCCAGACCGGCAGCCTCCGAGACGTCGGCAAATGTCCCGTCTCCCCGGTTCCGGAACAGATGCATCGGATCCGAAAACCCGATCGAAGTGACCAGGACATCGATGAGCCCGTCGCCATCGAAGTCATCCGCTGCACTCCCACCGGAAAGCTGTCGGACACCCACCCCGGCCGGTCCGGCCACCTCGTTGAACCGGCCGATGTCATGCTCCGATGCAAAGTTCTCCGATCCGATCCGCCACCGCTCGGGGACGCCGTTGGGATGGGCGCCGACCGTCATGGCGGCCACGTTCAGCAGCCATCGCGCTGACAGGTTGTCCGGATTCCCGTTGAGGAAGTTGGTCAGCACCCCCATGGCCGCCCGGGAACCCTCCACCCATTGATGACGGCCGCCGGGTTCGATCGGGAACAGGCAGGCCTCTGCCGTATGATTGGTCAGACAGTTCCGCAGCTCCGCCTCCCGGAGATGCGTCAACGCGACGTTGAGTTGGAGATTGGCGAGGCTGTTCGAACCCGGCTTCAGGCCATGGGTCCGGATCAGGTCATCCACAAGCCGGTATTCCGCCCGGGCCTCCCCGTTTGCGCCGGCCTGCAGCAACTCGGTCGCAATCTGGTAGTGCCAGAATGCCTGGGCATCCGGGTCGGTGCCGGCCGGCCCCACCGTCCGCAGCCATTTCACCCGGCGATCCGACAGGAAAATGTTGTCTTCCGGCCGGCATTCAGCGGCCAAGCGTGAAAGGAGGGCCGCCATCCGGGCGGTCCCGGGCAGAACCACCGGAGCGGCATCCGCCCCGGCTCCGGTCCCAAGCAAGCCCAGAAACGGAACGAACCAGGATCCAAAACGAAGCAAGAACCTGCGAAACATTCACCACTTAACATGCTGATATTCAATTGGAAAGGCGATGCATTAAGGAGTCCGACACCTCCATTTTACTCAAAGCCCGACCTCGCTCCGCTGACGAAGACCTTGGTACCGGGGTTCAGGCCGTGGTAACGTCCCGTATGCGGTTTTCAGAACTGGGCCTTCGTGCGGCGATCCTCGACGCAGTGGACGCCCTTGGATACGTCGAGCCGACGCCGATCCAGTCACAGGCAATCCCCCTGATCCTGGAGGGTCGCGACATCGTCGGTTCAGCCCAGACCGGTACGGGCAAGACCGCTGCTTTCTCACTCCCGATCCTGAGCCGGTTGGGGCCACATGGCCCTGGCCCCCGATGCCTCGTCCTCGAACCGACGCGGGAGCTGGCGCAGCAGACCTACGACAATTTCCTCAAGTTCGGGAAGTACACCCAGATGCGGGTGGGCTTGATCTACGGCGGCGTGGGGTACGGCCCGCAACGCGAGCAACTGGCACGCGGCGTCGACGTGGTTGTGGCCACGCCGGGCCGCCTGCTGGATCACCTCGCCCAAGGCACCCTGAAGCTGGATCGGGCCAAATTCGTGGTCCTGGACGAAGCCGATCGGATGCTGGACATGGGATTCCTGCCCGACGTCCGAAGGATCCTGATCAAGTGCCCCAAGGTTCGCCAGACGCTGATGTTCTCGGCCACCATCCCCCCAGCGCTGGAGACGCTTTGCGCGTGGGCCTTGCACGAACCCGTCAAGGTGGAGGTAGGCGCCCGGCGATCACCGGCGGAGACCATCAAGCATGTCCTTTATCCAGTCGCCCTCGCCCAGAAGCAGGACCTCCTCCTTTCCCTCCTCGAAAAGGTCCAGTGGGAGTCGGTCATCCTCTTCTGCCGGACGAAACGCAGTGCGGACGAGGTGGTGAACGTGCTGAAGCGGGCGAAGCACAAGGCGGCGGTCATCCATTCCGACCGTTCCCAGAAGGAGCGGCAACAGGCGTTGGAAGGATTCAAGTCCGGTTACTACGAGGTTCTCGTGGCCACGGACGTGGCAGCCCGTGGACTCGACATCGCGGATGTGTCGCACGTGATCAACTACGAGGTCCCTGAACACGCCGAGGACTATGTCCACCGGATCGGGCGAACCGGCCGGGCACAGGCTTCAGGAGACGCCTTCACTTTGATGACCGCGGGAGATGCTCCTTTCGTTGCCGCGATTGAACGGTTCATCAACCGGAAGGTGGATCGGGTGAAACTGGATGGATTTCCCTATCAGTACACCGCGCTGTTTGATGAGCAGCGGTTGGGTTCTCTGGCAGACCGGAAGACCCGCGGGGTCCGTCTTGGCAAGGGCTACTTCTACGGCCCGGCACGCAAGCGCTGATTCCGGCGCGGTTCGCCGCGTAGGCGCAGGGTGACCTTCGCCCTGACCCTCGACCCTCCGATCGCAAACGCTTCCACTCAACGTCGCGGGCGCCGCGTCGGCGGCCTTCCATCCACGACGTTCAAATCAATCGGCGCCGAGGCTGCCGCCCTGCCGTCCTCGGCGTAAGCCACCGCCTGCAGGACATACCATCCCGGAGGAAACCGCGAGATCCGGAACCGGTAACGCGCCTCGGCTCCGACCCTGACCCGGGTCAACTCCTTCTTCTCCAGCGATTGGCCCGGAGCGTAGAACAGCACGACCGTTGTACCGGAATCTGCCCGTCCCTCGATATCCGTGGCTTGGTCCGGCCGGACCTGCACCCCACTGACCGGAGATTCGATGGTCACGGTGCCCAAGGGCACCACCCGGGCCGGCACCGGCGCCGGATCCAAGGATGACTGCATCGGACGCGGCTGCATGGCGAGCCACCCGAGTGTGGCCACCAAGGCCATCGGCAGGACGACGTGCCACTGGTCATACCAGCCTATCCAGTAACGGGGTCGACCATTCTCGATCATGAGTCCTCCCCGCCCCGGTCTGCACGAAGCGCTGCCAACTCTGCCGCCAAGGTGTTGCGCTCACGGGTCAATTCTTCCAGATCGGCGAGGGCCGCCTCAAACCGGCCATCGCCCCCCCCCATGGCAGCCAACTTTTTCTCCAGGGCCGCATGGGAGGCTGAGACAGCCTCCAGTTCCGCGTCGAGGGCACGCCGCTGGGCAGTCGCCGCGGCCAACTGAAGCCGCAATTCGGCCGCGGCGGCGTCCTGAGCCTTGGCCACGGCCTCAATCCCAGCCCGGATCCGGACCTGGGCCTCCATGTCGTTCTTCAGTGCCTTGACCTCATCCGCAAGCCGGGAGCGCTCCACCTCGTTCGCCTTGGCAGCTGCATCATTCCCCCTGCTGGTTGTCGCCATGGCCGAAAGCCGGGCAACCTCGCCCAGAAGCCTCTGGTTCTCCGCACCCACCCGGGCAGCCTCCCGGGAAGCTTCCTCCAACGCCCGCTGCATCTCCCCAGCCCGCTGCTCGTTCTCGGCGAGCTCCATCTCCCGACGCTTCAGGCTCGCCTCAGCGACCGCCCTGCCCCGGGTGACCGCCTCGGCCTGCGAGCGCGCGGCCAGCAATTCCCTTTCGAGCCCATCCCGAACAGCCTGCACCTGCTCCAAATTCAACCGGGTTGACGCCACCTCCTGCTCCAACTGCGCCCGATCGGTGCGAGTCTGCTCCAGATCCTTCGACTCCGAGGAAAGGCCCTCCGTCAACTCCGCGATCCGCTCGGACGATCCCAGGATCTGCGCATCCCGGGACCGGACTCCGGCCTCCAGAACATCCCGGACACTTTGCACGCACGCCAGATCCCGGATCAGGACCGCCTCGCGGCTGGCAGCCCGTGCCAACTCGGAGTCCAGTTGGGTCACCTGTGCGCGGGACCTTGCCGACGTCTCCTCCAGCGCAGCCATCTCGGAGGACAGACTGGCCACCCTCGCCTCGGCAGATTGGGCCTGTTCCGACAGAGATCGCTCGCGCTCGCGCAACCCAGCCAACTCGCCATCACGCGCCGCAAGGCTCGACAACGCGACCGCCTTGGCCTTCGCCGTGGCGTCCAGTTCGGTCAAACGGTTCTTCAATTCCTGCAGCGAACGTCCGTGCTCGTGCCGCAGGTCCGTCAGGTCCCGCTCGCGGTCCGAGAGCCGGCGACGAAGGCCGAACATCTCGGAGCGAAGGAAGAAAACGTCGAGCAACCACTTCGCCACCATGCCGGCAAGCATGGCGGCAAGGAGGCTGACCCAGGGATGTTGGCCAATGACCGAGTTCATTCTTCGATTCCAGTGGATCCTGATGCCGGGGCGGGATCGTACGACAGAGGACCGGTGGGGATTAGCACCTTGGACCAGACAACGCAATGCGCCACCACAAGATCCCCCAAAAGCTACACCCTTGCGGCAGTGCTCTCTCATCGTCAGGGTTGTCTCCGCTGTATGAGCAACCTGGATGCAGTCTATTCGAAGCTGACAATCAAGACCGGTGCCAAACTCGCCCTCGTGGTGCTGGACGGACTCGGTGACATCGCAACGGCCGCACAGGGCAACCTGACGCCACTGGAGGCCGCGAAAACCCCCAATCTGGATGCCTTGGTCCGGAGCGGCTGCGCCCAAGGGCGCTTGACCCCCGTCGCCCCTGGCATCACCCCCGGCTCCGGACCGGGCCATCTCGCCCTCTTCGGGTATGACCCGATCGAGTTCGAAGTCGGGCGCGGCGTCATCGAGACGCTCGGCCTCGGTATTGAGCTCAAGGCCGGCGACGTCGCCGCCCGCGCCAACTTCTGCACCCTGGATGCCGCTGGCCTGGTCACCGACCGCCGCGCCGGCCGGATTGCGACCGAGGTCTGCGAACGCCTCTGTGGAATCCTGTCGTCCAAGATCAAGAAGATCGGCACCACCCAGGTGATCATTGTTCCCGGCAAGGAACACCGCTTCGTGGTCGTCTTCCGCGGCGCTGGCCTGGAAGGCCCCCTGACCGACACCGACCCCAACCGCGAAGGGCTGCCGATCGCCGAGGCCAAGCCCGTGGACCCGAAGAATGCCGGACAGAAGAAGGTCTCCAAGCTCGTCGCGGACTTCTACAAGGCAGCGCTTCCGCTCCTGAAGAACGAGAAGCCCGCGAATGGATTCCTGATGCGCGGCATTGCCCATCAGCCTGACATCCCGACCTTTGAGCAGCGCTACCAACTGAAGGCTGCCGCCCTCGCGGTCTACCCGATGTACAAAGGCCTCGCCCAACTCGTGGGAATGACCAAGGTCGAGGGTCCCTCCACCATCGCGGAACAGTTCGAGCGGTACGTGAAGGAGTACGACAACTACGACTTCTTCTTCATCCACTTCAAATACACGGACAAGGCCGGCGAAGACGGCAACTTTGCCGCCAAGGTCAAGGCCATCGAGGAATTCGATGCCGCCCTGCCCATCCTCCTCGCCCGGAAGCCGGATGTCCTCGCCATCACCGGTGACCATTCCACGCCTTGCGCCGTCAAGGGTCACTCCTGGCACCCCCAACCGGTGCTGCTGCACTCCGAGATCTCGGGCAACGACAAGCTCGACCGCTTCACCGAGACCGGAGCCAACCTTGGCTCGCTGGGGGTGTTCGATGCCAAGTTCCTGATGCGTCACATGCAGGCCAATGCCCGCATGTTCGACAAGTTCGGCGCCTGAAACAAACCGCGCGGCCGATGTCGGGATTCACCGCCGAACTCGAGCTGCTGGTCCGCGCCCGTTACCCGGTCATCGCCGTGGTGACGGGCGAGGAGGTACGCGCCCTCGAACTCATCACCCAACTGGCCGAACGGCGGCAGAAGCGGCTTTACGAGTGGAGTTGCTCCACCGGGCTCGTTCCGGGCGGCACCTCGATCCAGGCGCGCAAGCCACTCAACCCCGCCACGCGCGATCCGCTGGCGGCCTTGGATGCCGTCCTTGAACTGGTCGAACCGGCCCTCTTCGTCTTCAAGGACCTTCATCCATTCCTGACCCGAAACCATCCCAACGTCATCCGCCGACTCCGGGAACTGGCGCTGAACCTGAAGAACGGACCCAAGTCGATCCTGCTCGTCGGCCCCCAACTGGAACTGCCGCCCGAACTCGAAAAGGATATCGCGGTCCTGCACCTCCCTCTTCCCACCACCGAGGATCTGGCCGAACTTCTGGACCAGATCATCGAAACCCTCGGCTCACGACGCGATGTATCGGTCGATCTGGATGCTCTGGGGCGCGCCCGACTCCTCCAGGCCGCCCTCGGGCTGACCTTGACCGAAGCGGAGAACGTCTTCGCCAAGATCATCGTTCAGGACGGGCGCCTGGACGCTTCGGACGTCAACGCCGTCTTTGCCGAGAAGCGGCAATTGGTGCGTCGGTCCGGCCTGCTCGAGTACTACGCTCACCACGAACATTTCGGCCACGTGGGCGGACTCGACCTGCTGAAGGACTGGCTTTCCAAACGCGCCGCCGCCTTCACACCGGAGGCGCGCGCCTTCGGACTCCCCGTGCCCCGCGGAGTTCTGCTCCTGGGCGTCCAGGGATGCGGGAAGAGCCTCTGCGCCAAGGCCGTTTCCACACTCTGGCAACTCCCCCTGCTCCGACTCGACATGGGGCGGATGTTTGGCTCGCTCGTGGGTTCTTCCGAAGAAAACATCCGCCGGGCGATCGCGGTCGCTGAATCCATCGCACCGGCCGTCCTTTGGATCGACGAAATCGACAAGGCATTCGCGGGTTCCCAGGGCGGAGGCGCCGCGGTGGATGGAGGCACGGGAGCCCGTGTGCTCGGAACCTTCCTCACCTGGTTGGCCGAGAAACACGCCTCCGTCTTCGTCGTGGCCACAGCCAACGACATCTCCCACCTTCCCCCCGAACTCCTTCGCAAGGGCCGCCTGGACGAGATCTTCTTCGTCGACCTGCCCTCCTTCATCGAACGGGCCGAGATCCTCCGGGTCCACCTCGCCCGACGCTCGCGCAACCCGGAACAATTCGACGTCCATGCGCTCGCCAGCGAATCCGCTGGTTTCTCGGGCGCTGAACTGGAGGAAGCCATCAACAGTGCGCTTTTTGACGCGTTCCACGGCGGAATCGAGATCTCCACCGACCACATCCTGACAGCGATCCGGGAAACGGTGCCGCTGGCCCGGACGATGGATGAGCACATTCGCCGCCTGCGGCACTGGGCCGAGGGCCGCGCCCGGAGGGCGAACGTACCCGAGGCACCAGCACCGTCGCTGACGGAAGCTCCCACGGGTTTGCCGGCCGAGGAGTGACGGATTTTCGGAATCCGTCTTGAACCCGGCCGTGATGGCTTTCCTCAAACCTTTCGAACGGCGGTCCGGCGTACAGGCTTCCCGTCGGGCTTCGACGTACGCGCCCTCTTCGACGGTGTCATCAGCGCGTACTCCATGCTGTCGACCAGTGCCTGCAGCGACGCAGCGATGATGTTCTCGCTGACCCCAACCGTTCCCCACTCCCGCTGGCCGTCCGTGGACGTGATCAGCACCCGGGTGCGCGCCGCCGTCCCCGCCACACCATCCAGGATCCGGACCTTGTAATCCGTCAACTGGACATGCCCGAGATGCGGGAATGACTGGGCCAACGCAGACCGAAGTGCCCCGTCCAGCGCGTTCACGGGACCATCCCCTTCGGCCACCGTGTGGTGAACCTTCGAGCCAACCCGAACCTTGATCGTGGCTTCGCAGGTCGCGCCCTGGGCGTCACCTCGCATCGACACGTGATAACCGTCCACGGTGAAAAGGAGCTCAGGCCGCCCCTCGAGCAACCCCCGGATCAACAGCGCCAACGAAGCCTCCGCAACCTCGAACTCGTAGCCTTCGTGCTCCAGATCCTTGACCCGTTGCAGGATCGATTTCACCTCTGGTTTGGACTCGTCCAGGTCGAAGCCGAGTGACTTGGCCTTGAGCAGGATGTTGCTCCGTCCGGACAGGTCGCTGACGAGGATGTTCCGACTGTTGCCGACCAGGGAGGGGTCAATGTGCTCGTAGCTCGACGCCAACTTCTGCACCGCGTTGACGTGGGTGCCTCCCTTGTGCGCGAAGGCCGCCGAACCAACCCACGGCTGGCGAGGGCTGTGACGGATGTTCGCGGTCTCGTCGATGAACTGCGAAAGCTCCTTCAACTGGCGCAACGCCGATGCCGGCAGCAGGCGGCGCCCCATCTTGATCTGGAGGCAAGGGATCACGCTGATCAGGTTGCAGTTCCCGGTCCGCTCACCGTAGCCGTTCACGGTCCCCTGCACATGGACTGCGCCTGCCTCCACCGACGCCAGGGCATTCGCAACCCCCAGACCACTGTCGTCGTGGGTATGGATGCCGACGCCGCACGTCAGCCTGCCCACCGCAGTCCGAGTGATCGATGCAACCTCCGATGGCAGGCACCCGCCGTTGGTGTCGCACAGGACCACCATGTCGGCCCCGGCTTTTTCCGCAGCCAGCCAAGTATCCACGGCGTAGTCCGAATCCAGCTTGAAGCCATCAAAGCAGTGCTCGGCATCGTAGATGACTGTTTTGCCATGGTCCTTCAGGTAGCGGACCGTATCGCCAATCATCGCCAGATTCTCTTCAGGCGTGCACCGAAGCACCTCCCTCACATGAAGCATCGAGGTCTTGCCAAAGATTGTCACCACGGGGGGTCCCGCCTCCAGAAGCAGTCGGACCTGTTCATCGTCCTCCACCGGCACCCCCTTCCGCCGGGTCGAACCGAACGCGGCCAACCGCGCATTCCGGAACCGCTTCTTCCGCGCCTGCTCGAAGAACTCGATGTCCTTCGGATTGGACCCCGGCCACCCACCCTCAATGTAATGCACCCCGAAGGCGTCCAACCGCTCCGCAATGCGAAGCTTGTCGGCCACTGAAAAGTTGATGCCCTCACCCTGCGATCCGTCGCGGAGGGTGGTGTCGTAGATCTCAACCTGCGGTTTCATGAACGTATCTGGATTCTGGATTGCATCGGCCCGGACATTCCAACCTCGAAATGCAAAACCCCGCTCCGCAACGCGGAACGGGGTTTTTGCCAGCTCGGAAAAACTCGTTCAGCGGAGCCTCACAGGCGTCGCGGTAATCGAGCTGCAGGGAACGTAGCATTCCAGATTCACCCCGCTTATCTGCCAGAGACAGCCCCGAGGTGACAAGCCCGCTTTCCAAATCCCTGACTGAGGGATGACGACCCAAGCCCAAAATCCACGTTGCCTTTGGCCGCAGACTCTGGTTACACAACGCCGTCACACCGAAAATCAACATGAAGCACTCCCGATTCATCCTCGTCGCTGCCCTCGCGACTACCGGC
>CAIMMI010000330.1 GCA_903842505.1 uncultured Verrucomicrobiota bacterium
CCTGCATGTGGCGACGGCTCTCCATCTTGGCGCTGCCGACTTTCTCACGTTTGACGCGCATCAAAGGGATCTTGCCGAGTCCGAGGGGCTGCGGGTTCCGCTTTGAAAATGGCAATGGGGTCGACCTGCGACCTGTGGCAATCGGGCATCGGCCGGGGGAGGGACCTGATTGAAGAAGGGTGGGTTGGTGGTCAGGGCGGCTGAATGTTGCGGGTTGCCCCCAGTGTTTTGCCCGAAGGATCGGGGGATGGGGCGGGTCCGGTTTGGAAATTCTCCCGGGAATCGTGACGGAATGGCTACCCGGCCGGGCGGTCCTCGGATTGAATCCCGGAAACGTGAGTGACGATTGGGAACATCTGTTTGCCCAGGCGGAGGCGCATCTGGCGGCCCGGGAGTCCCGGGCGCCGGTCCGGGCGCCGGTCCGGGCGCCCTCGGATCCGTCGAAGGCCGAGCTGCTGATGCCGCTGAAGCGGTACTTCGGGTACTCGAGTTTCCGTCCGCTGCAGGAGGAGATCATCCGGGATTCGCTGGCCGGGAGGGATGTGTTCGCGCTGTTGCCGACGGGTGGGGGCAAGTCGCTGTGCTTCCAGTTGCCGGCGCTGGTGCGGAAGGGGCTCACGGTGGTGGTCTCGCCCTTGATTGCCTTGATGAAGGATCAGGTCGACAGCCTGCGGGCGAACGGCATCCAGGCAGCGTGCCTGAATTCGTCGCTGGAAGGGGATCAGAGGCGGTCGGTGTGGCGGGACTTGCACCAGGGGAAGATCCGGATCCTGTACGTGGCGCCGGAGCGGTTGTTCGTCGGGACGCTGACGGAGGAGTTGAAGCAGTGGAACCTCGGTGCGATCGCCGTGGACGAGGCGCATTGCATCTCCGAATGGGGGCACGATTTCCGACCTGAGTATCGGAAGCTGAGCGAACTGCGGACGCAGTTTCCCGAGGTGCCGTTCATCGCGTTGACGGCTACGGCGACGGAGCGGGTGCGGTCGGACATCCTGACGCAGCTGAACCTTCGGAATCCGGCGACCTATGTGGCGTCGTTCAATCGTCCGAACCTGACGTATCGGGTGCTGCCGAAGGCCCAGGCGTATTCCCAGATCGTGGCGTTCCTGAAGTCGCGTCCGAGCGATTCCGGGATCATCTACTGCGCGAGCCGCAATTCGACCGAGGCGCTCGCAGCGAAGCTGAATGCGGATCGGATCCCGTCGCTGGCCTATCACGCGGGCCTGGAGAATGACGTGCGCTCTCGGAACCAGGAGCGCTTCCTGCGGGACGAGGTTCGCGTGGTGTGCGCGACCGTTGCGTTCGGCATGGGCATCAACAAACCCAACGTCCGGTTCGTCATTCATCATGATCTGCCGAAGAACCTCGAGGGTTATTATCAGGAGACAGGGCGGGCGGGTCGCGATGGGTTGCCAGGGGAATGCCTGCTGCTGTTCAGCGCCGGGGACGTGGCGAAGCAGATCGGGTTCATCGATGAAAAGACCGACGAGCAGGAGCGCCGGATTGCGCGGCAGCAATTGCAGCAGATGGTCCATTACTCGGAGAGTTCGGAGTGCCGGCGGACGGACCTGTTGCGGTACTTCGGCGAGGCGTATCCGGCGACGGGATGCGGGGCCTGCGACAACTGCCTGTCACCGCGGGCCACCTATGATGGAACGTTGCAGGCGCAGAAGCTCCTGAGCTGTGTGTTCCGCATCCGGCAGAAATCGGGTTTTGCCGTCGGCCTCAATCATGTGGTGGCGGTGCTCACGGGATCGGAGAGCGACCAGGTGCAGCGTTGGGGGCATCAGTCGCTGTCGACGTACGGGATTGGAAAGGATCTCAACCGGAACGAATGGGGTGCGATCGGCCGGGAGTTGGTCCGGCTCGGTTTGCTCCAGCAGGACCCGGGGCAGTTTCCAACGATCTCGTTGACCGATGAGGGCCGTGCGGCGTTGCGGGAGCGTCGGGTGATCCAGTTGACGCGCCCGCGGGAGGCGGTGAAGCCCCGGACATCGAAGCCGGGCGACATCGACTGCGACGAACTGCTGTTCGACAAGCTCCGTCGGTTGCGCAAGCGGTTGGCGGACGAACAGGGAGTGCCGCCGTACATCGTGTTTGGCGATACGTCGCTGCGGCACATGGCGCGGGACAAGCCGGTGACGGACGATGGATTGCTGGAGATCCCGGGGGTGGGCGAGACCAAGCTCCGCGTGTACGGGGAGGAATTCCTGACGGAGATCCGCGAGCACGTCCGGGTGCAGGGGAATTCCGCCTCCTGACGTCTCTCCTCTGTAGGCCGCGTGCCCCCACGCGGCGGTTGAGCGGTTCAGGATCCGCGCCGGGTGGGGGCACCCGGCTACAAGCTCTGGTTCGACGAGCCTCGTGACCTCGGCGGCTACGTCTTCCTGAGCGTTCGGAGGGCGCGGCGGCAGATCCAGACGGTCTCGGGGGTTGGGGATTCGCGTTCCCAGCGGCGACACAGCTGTTGGACCCAATCGGGTTGGGATTTGGAGGCGTCGTTGAGCCAGTTGGCGACCGAGTTCTGGACGTAGCGGGCGGGGTCGGAGCGGACGGGTTCAAGGAGCGGCAGACCGAGCGCGGGATCGTCGCGGAGCGCGTGGATGTGCCGGCACCAGACGCCGCGCGGGCGGGTGGCTTCGGTGGCGAAGCGTCGGAGGTTGGGGTCAGCTTCGCGGACGAACGATTCGAGGAGGCGGATGGCGTCGGAGAGTTGGGTGGCGATGTCCTCGCGCACGGCCATCCAGGCGCACTCGCGGACGCCCATGTTGGGGTCGGCGGCGAACGGGCGGATGAGTGTGAGCTTTTCGGTGAGGTTGAGGACGGTTCGGAGGCCGATCAGATGGCAGCCCCAGGTGCGGACGACATCGGAGCGATGGCGTTGGAGGGCGGTGAGGGCCTGGTCGAAGGAGCGGCGGGAAGGGAGGGCTCGGGAGAGAACGCCAGCGACGGTCGCGATGCGTTTCGGGGTGGTGGGTTTGTCGAGTTGGCGGAGGGCGGCGGCTACGTCTGGCACGGCCTCGCCGAGCCCGAGATCCGGCAGGACATGGCCGGCGAGGGTGGATTGGTCCACGACGAGCCATTCGGACAGATTGACAGCCTCGATCAGGCCGGCGTCGAGCAGGCGGCGCACCTCGGCGGGCACGCTTGTGGTATTGGGTGAACCCTTGCGTCGCAGGATCGATTCGGGGATGGGCGCGCTGGAAGTCACGGCAGGGTCCGGAGCGGGGCGTTGGACGTTGCCGGCTCGATCGGTGGGGCGAGTGGCCTCACGAGGCGCTGCGGAGTTCCGAGTTTCAAGATTTCAAGTTTCAAGCCCGGCTCCTGCTTCAAACTGGAAAACGGAAAACCTCGACCCCTGAAGCGGCTCGACCTCACCCCACCGTGGTCACGCGGCGAGGGTGATCCGGCGTCGGAGCCGCTCCAGGTTGGCCTGAATCCGGACGAGGTACGGGCTTTCGCCGTTTCCGGGAGCCCCGGGTGCGGTGGCCAGGTGCCGGAAGAGGCCCTGGAAGTCGTTCTCCACCTTCGGGAGGACGTACTTTTCCCAGAAACCCTGGGTCTTGCGCATCAGGTCCTCGGCGGAGGCGAATCCGACGGCGCCGGGATTCCCGTTGAACCGGCCGGATTCCACGAATTCATCGTAGAGGATGGGGAGCTTCTCGACGTAGTCCTCGGCGGCCATCTGGCCGAGCAGGTCGGCGGTACCCAGGGCGAAGCCACAGAGCTTCTCGGCTTCGGAGCGGAACTGGATGCTGGTCATGTTCGCCCCCATGCCGGTGCAGCGGATCATGTTCTTCACCGAAAGGACCTGTTCCGGGCTGAAGCCCTTTGAGATCAGAAGCGCTTCGGCGAACTCACAGCTGCGGTTGACGTGGGTTTGCGTGTACTTGGCGCCGGTGCCCGTGGTGTCGCCGCGCCGCTTCAGGTAGCCGGTGTCGTGGAGCAGGATCGCGAGGATGCACAGCTCGAAGGTTTCCCGGTCGACCGCCGGCAGGGCTCCGGCGTCGGCCCGCCCACGGAGGAGCGAGGTCAGGCAAAGAGTCCCCTGCAGCGTGTGCTCGAAATCGTGGTATCGGGCGTCGATGGGGAGGAAATCCGGATCCCGGCCGGTGAAACAATCGATCGCCCAGCTGAAGATCCTGGGGATCGTCTGCCGGTCGCTGCCGGGGAACATTGCCAGGTAGTCGGCCCGGACCAGCGCCGCTACCGCCATCGGGTCGTGAGTGTCAGCTCTGAGCAGCATGGCAGGAAATGCTATGATGTTTTCGCGGGCATGCATGAGTACCCA
>CAIMMI010000331.1 GCA_903842505.1 uncultured Verrucomicrobiota bacterium
GGCGACCCATCGCTCGAGCTCGAGACGGCAATTTGGATCCAGGAGAACTGGCTGAGCAATCCGCGGCATCCATCAACTTTGACGGGTTGTTCAAATAAACCCAGTCATTTGTGAGACACTACACTAGCCGCCGGCAAACCCAGTGTTGCCGAGGATTGCATCAGGCCCATTCTTCCCGCGCCTTGAAGAAGAAGCCGCAGCAGAGGATCGGTCCCCCCATCCCGCTCTCGCGCCCCCCGATGGAGCGCATGATGCGGATCCACAGCCGGATTGCGTCCGGAGACCTCCCGACGGCCACGCAACTGGCCGAGGTCTTCGAGGTCTCCGTGAAGACCATCTGGCGCGACATCGAGTTCATGCGAGACCGCATGAACCTGCCCATCGAATACGATCAGCGCCGCCACGGGTACCTGTACACGGAGCACGTCGAGACCTTCCCGAACCTGCAGATCACCGAAGGCGAACTCTTCGCGCTGCTGGTCGCCGAAAAATCCCTCCAGCAATACCGCGGCACCCCCTACGAAAAGCCCCTGCTGGCCGCCCTTCGCAAACTCGAGCGGACCCTTCCCGACACCGTCTCGCTCAACCTCAGCGACTGGGAGCAGACGATCTCCTTCCGCACCAGCGCCACCCCCGTCCAGGACCTCCCTCTCATCGACACCTTGGCCCGGGCCGCTGCCGAACGCGCTGAACTCCGCCTCGTCTACCGCAAGCCCAACCGCCAACCCGAGGACCGCGTCGTCCACCCCTACCACCTCGCGAACGTCAACGGCGACTGGTACCTCTTCGCCTTCGACCGCCTCCGCAACGCCATCCGCACCTTCGCCCCGGCCCGAATCACCTCCATCGAACGTACCGGCACCACCTTCCCCAAACCCCAGCGCTTCGAGCTCGACCAACTCCTCCGCGACAGCTTCGGCATCTATTCCCACCAAGGGGACTTCGAGGTGATCATCCGATTCACCGCTGAAGTCGCTGACTACATCCGCGAAAAGCGGTGGCATCCCTCCCAGGAAATCCGCGAACTCGACGCCGGCTCGATCGAAATCCACCTCCGCCTCGGAAGCCTGATCGAGGTCAAACGCTGGATCCTCGGTTGGGGCGCCTCCGCTCAGGTCCTGGCCCCCGATGTCCTCGTCCAGCAAATCGCCGCCACCGCCACTGCCCTGTCCCAACTTTACCCCGCCGCCAAGCCCTCTCCCCATGCCTGAAGCCATCCTCTTCGACCTCGACGGCGTCATCGTCGACTCCGAACCCAAGCACATCGCCGCCTTCGACGAGATCTTCCTCGAGATCCTCGGCGGCCGCCCGCATGGCATGGACCTGCATTCCTACATCGGCCGATCCGATCAGGCCGTCTGGACCGATTTCATCGCCCGTCACCAACCGCCCCACGACCCCGCCCACCTGACCTCCTGGAAGCAGGACCATTACCTCGAAATCCTCCGCCGCGAACAGCCGATCTATCCAGCCATCCCGGCCCTCGTCCGGAACCTCGCCGCCCGACACCCCCTCGCGGTCGCCTCCGGATCGGTCCACCGCATCATCGCCGAGGTCCTCGCCCTCCAGGATCTCCGGCGTCACTTCAGTGCCATCGCCTCTGTCGAGGATGTCGGCATCCCCAAGCCCGCACCCGACGTCTTCCTGCATGCCGCCCGACTCCTCGGAGTCGAGCCCGCCGGGTGCTGGGTCATCGAAGATTCCGCCGCCGGAGTCGCTGCCGGACGCGCCGCCGGCATGACCGTCATCGCCATCACCAACTCCCTTCCCGCAGAACGACTCCGCGAAGCCCACCACATCGTCCAGACCTACGACCAGGTCGCCGCGCTCCTCGGAGTCGCCTCCTGAAACAGCCAACCTGGCGGAGCGGTGGCGCTCGACGGCACTCGACGGGACTCGACGGGACTCGACGCCACGCCGCCAGAGCCGTCACCCACCCACGCGCCCATTTACATCCGAATGTCGCATATGCGACATGCCATTGTAATTCCGAGCTCCTGCCCAACGTTCGACCTCGGACCTTCCTCCCGTCGCCCACCCACGCGCCCGTTTACATCCGCATGTCGCATATGCGACATGCCGTTGCGAATGCCGCCTCCTGCGTCCGCCAAAAG
Organism: uncultured Verrucomicrobiota bacterium; assembly: GCA_903842505.1. Lineage (GTDB taxonomy): Bacteria > Verrucomicrobiota > Verrucomicrobiia > Limisphaerales > UBA9464 > UBA6176. Next base: position 2,115 of record CAIMMI010000331.1, read on the forward strand.
GCGTTCGCGAAACACGTTTGATTAAGACCCGCGTTCCGTCGTCCACTACGGGGAATGAAGCTCTCCCTGTTGGCTGCCAGCGCAGCCATGCTCATGTGGTCTGCTGCTTTCGCGCAACAGACGCAAACGCCCACCACCGGCGCCGCCGGCACGTCGTCCGGCGATGCCTGGTTCCCACCCGAATCCGCCTTTCGCAAGGTGGTCCTCGACGAGGACCAGACGATCGGCGGCGAATTGAAGGACACGGTCATCGACCCCATGGAACTGACCGTCGCCAAGGATGGTCGGGTGCTCTGGGCCGAACGGGCCGGCATCGTGAAGATGTGGTCGCCCGACACCAGGAAGACCACGGTCATCGGCACACTCCCCGTGTTCACCGGCCTGGAAGAGGGCCTGCTCGGCATCACGCTGGATCCCGCCTTCGACAAGAACGGCTGGGTCTACCTGAACCGTTCGATGCCCGAGACCTACAACGACGGCCAAGGCAAGGCCGGCAAGATCCGCGTCGCGCGCTTCACCCTGAAGAACGGCCAACTCGACCTCGCCACCGAGACCGTCATCATCGAGATGGAGGTCCAACGCCAGGAATGCTGCCACGTCGGCGGTTCCCTCACGTTCGATTCCCAGGGCAACCTCTACGTCTCCATCGGCGACAACACGAACCCCTTCGATTCCGATGGTTTCAGCCCCTCGGATGAACGCGGCGGCCGGTATCCCTGGGACGCCCAGCGCACCGCCGCCAATCCGAATTCCCTCGTCGGAAAGATCCTCCGCGTCACCCCGAAATCCACCGGCGGATACACGATCCCCAAAGGCAACCTCTTCCCCCAAGGCACCCCGGGCACCCGCCCCGAGATCTTCGTCATGGGCAACCGCAACCCTTTCCGTATCCAGGTCGATCCCCGCACCGGATACCTCTACTGGGGCGAGGTGGGTCCCGATTCCGGTGGCCCTGATCCCAAGCGTGGGCCTGCCGGGTTCGACGAAGTCAACCAGGCCCGCAAGGCCGGGTTCTTCGGCTGGCCGCTCTTCGTCGGTGACAATCGCCCCTACCGCCGCGTGAATTTCGTCGACCGCCAGAAGACCCAGGACGCCCGCAAGGCCTACGACGACATCAAGAAGAAGCGCGACGAACTCACCAAGAAGGGCGAGACGAACAACCTGCCTGCCCTCCCAGAAAAGCCCGCTGGATGGGAGCCGTCCGGTGACTTCTGGGATGCAGCCCATCCGATGAACCGTTCCCCGCACAACAACGGTGCCCAGGAACTGCCCCCGGCCCAACCCGCCTTCATCTATTACCCGGCCGCTGCCTCCACCCGCTTCCCCGAAGTCGGCTCCGGCGGACGCACGGCCATGGCCGGCCCCGTCTACTACTACGACGAGAAGAACCCCTCGCCGAACAAGCTCCCGAAGGAGTTCGATCACACCCTCTTCATCTACGAGTGGAGCCGGGACTGGATCATCGCGGTGAAGCTCGATGCCGACAACAACATCGCCAAGACCGCCGACGGCAAGTGGCAGATGAAGCGCTTCATGCCCTCGACAAAGTTCAAGCGTCCGATGGACATGGAACTCGGTGCCGACGGCTGCCTCTACCTCATCGAGTTCGGCAAGGACTGGGGCAACAACAAGGACACCAAGATCATCCGGATCGAGTACGCCGGGAAGTAAGTCCACCCCGGCTCCAACAGGCCCCCGGCACACTCTGCCGGGGGCTTTTTCATGCCTCCATCTCCCGCTCCATCCGCATCAGCAGCGCCCGCCGGACCAGAAAGATCCCAGCCGCGATCAACACCACCACCATTCCCAGCACCGCCAAAC
>CAIMMI010000332.1 GCA_903842505.1 uncultured Verrucomicrobiota bacterium
CGCATCGCGCGCGGGAGCATCGAGTTCTGACGTGACCCCGTTGGTGGAGCGTCTGTTCGGTGCCGATGGCGTCGATGCGGCATTCCCTAACCAGGCGGTGAAGGCGGTGTGCCCGTTCCCTCGTGCAGGTCACGTGCGGAATGGGCTCACCCCGCACCAGCGGTTCACGCCAGAGTTGATGGCATCGCCCGTGCACCTCACCGAGGTGGACCCGTGCAGGCTGTGGTCGTCGCAGGGATGGGTGGTCCGGCAACACGCCGCCTACTACCTGAACGGCGCGTGGGAGCGCAGTGGCGTCACGTCGGCCGACCGCGAGTCGGCGTCGAACCGGTGGCCGGTGGTGGTGATCGACCATCTCGATCGCCCGGTCATCGTGGCCGGCCACCACCGGTCGCTGGCGGCACTGTTGCAGCGCCGGCCGTTGGTGGCGCGAGTGTTCCCGAGCGAGCCCGACACGGCGGTGGCGTTGCTGTCGCTGCTGCTGGTGGGCGAAGGCAGTCGGTTGCCGCACGTGCGGTGCGACACCGTGGATGCGGCGGTCGAGGCCGTTCGATGCGGGCAGCGGGCGCTGTGCCTCGATCCGGTCGTGGCGATGGCGGCATTGCGGGATGTTCGAAAGCCCGCGTGGGAACCGGGGCAAGCCTCCCACTGGGGCCGAACATAGATGCGGAACGCTTGACACATCTTCGGGCGATCACTAGAAACGCAGACACAGTTGATCACAGAGACGGGACTCCTTGTGAGACGGCACATTCGCACTATCGGCGGCATCGCAGCCGGAATGATCCTCGGGGGCACGGCCATCGCCGTGGCAGCAATTCCCGATTCGAACTCAGGCGTGATCAGTGCATGCCTCACGACCCGAAACGGTTCCATCCGCCTCATCGACTATCAAGCAGGCCGTCGGTGTTCAAACGGCGAGACGTTGATCACCTGGAACCAGAAGGGACAACCGGGAAGCACTGGAGCCCCCGGAGCTACCGGAGCGCCCGGAGCCAATGGAGCGCCCGGAGCCAATGGAGTGCCCGGTCTCCAAGGCCCTGCCGGTGCCATCGGTCCGCGAGGGCCGGCCGGCGAACCCATAGCTCCATGCGCAGCGACACTCCAATGGACGGCGAAACGCTGTCAGGCAGTGTCCTACACACTTGGGCCGACGGGTGAATACCCGATCGGGATCGCATTCGACGGAACCGCAATCTGGACCGCGAACTGGAGGTCGTCAACGGTGTCGCGCGTTGATCGCTCCAGCGGTGCTGCCACCACGTACGCACTGCCGGCGGGCGCATCCGGGCCATACTCAGTGACGTTTGACGGCACCTCCATCTGGACCGCGAACTTCGACTCCTCGAACCTCACGCGCATCGACCCGGCGACGGGCACCGGCATCAACGTCGCACTGCCCTCAGGTGCCAGCTATCCGATGAGCCTGGCTTGGGATGGAACTCATCTCTGGTCTGCCAATGCTGGTAGCGGCAATCTGACGAAGATCGATCCGGTCACTTCGACGCTGATGAATGTCGCGCTCGCGGCCGGAGTGACCTACGCCCAGTACTCGGCGATCGCGTTCGACGGCGCATCCGTGTGGGTGACGAACGCGGCGAACAACACCATCACTCGCGTGAATCCCGACACCGGCGGCGCTGCGGTTTTCCCGATGCCAGCCGGAGCCGCCACCGCTCGAGGCGCGGCATTCGACGGCAGGTACATCTGGACGGCGAACACCGACACTTCGAACCTCACTCGCTTCGACCTCACCACCGGAGAGGGCGTGAACTTCGAGCTTCCCGCTGGAGCTGCACAACCGATCGGGATCACGTTCGATGGCACCGATCTCTGGGTGGCCAACTGGGGCACCTGGAACCTCACTCGATTCGATCCCCGCATGGGCACCGGAGTGAACGTTCCCCTGCCGAGTGGCACCACCAGCCCGCAGGCCGTGCTGTTCGACGGACTCAACGTCTGGTCCACCGGCACGGGAACGGGAAGCGTCGCCCGCCTGGTTCCCTAACGAGCTCAGGATGTTGAAGCGCTTTGAAGCGCCGACTTGTATGTGAGGTGTCGGTCGTTGTGGGTTGAGGCTCGTAGCGTCCGGTAGGTCGCTGGTCGGGTTGGCTCGTGAATCGCCTGCCGCCTTCGGGTTGGCTCTCCCGGGGTTTGCCTCCCGC
>CAIMMI010000333.1 GCA_903842505.1 uncultured Verrucomicrobiota bacterium
CTGAAGGGCATGTCCTTCTTCCTGATCCCAGTGCTCGCTTTTGGTGGGGCTGTTCTGGGGCAAATTCTGGGCAAGGTCCTGATGCGTTCGAAATGACGCAATGGAGGCGCCTCCGGTCCCGGACCTCCTGCGCCTCGTCCTGAGAGCTTATCTCATTGGGAAGCGAACACCTCGGTGGAATAGATCGGGGGGAGATGGTCTTGGATCACGATTAAGTGCCCACCAAATAGCGGAAAGAAGATCTCGTCCGAGGGTTGGTTTCCGGGGAGATTTCGATCAAGTCTGAGCCGTCGATGGTCAAGTCATTGGACAAGGTCCGAGCCGCTGCACCTTTGCTCTTTGGAGCACGATCAGGCCCAGCCGGCCGGCTGGACGGAGCACCGATATCTAGACTTGAGCCTATTGGATCCCGTCGTTGACGTTGGTGTTCGGCGACTTCGTGGCATGAAACTTCTCACGTCCTTGTTTCTCGGGGTGCTGCTTTGTGGTTGCGCGGGCCCACGGCGGGTGTCGGCCACTGAGTTCCAGCAAGAGTACGCAGGGATCGGGCAGCCGCAGACCATGCACACGATCACCTATCTTGGACAGCGCGGCGGGCGGGCATTCCTTCGCAGGCGCTCGATGTCCCTCGTGAACCAGAAGAAGTGGTCCGACGAGGTTCTCTACGTCGAGTTTGGGGAACTGGATCCGGCGTTTCGGGAGTCGTTGCCCACGGGTGTTTCTGGTGATCGGTAGGACAGAATCCAAGGACGCAGTTCATGAACTTTGTTTCAAAACCTCTCAGCGAAGCGGTCTTGCGCCGTCTCACCCAGGATGCCCTCACGACGTTCCTGGGGCAGGCATCGCTCTATGAAGCGGCAGCCCGGCCTGGGCTGCAATTGGTGTTGTCGAACGAACCGGTCGCGGACCTCAATATGTTGGTGGTTGGGGCGGGTGCGGACCACGAACACTTTCGGGAATGGGTGAGTTCTTGTCTCCGGCGAGAGCTTCCATTCCTGCTGATGGTCTTTCCTGAGGCTGGAGGGGCGTTTGACGAGTTGGCAGCCAAGCTGGGCTTGGTCTACGCGGTGGACTTTCCGATCATGGTACGTGAGGACCAGCCTCTGGAGGCCTCTGGCAATCCCGAGGTGGAAGTTGCTCGCGCACACGGGGCAGCGGGTGCGGACGCCTCCGCTGATGTGCTGTCGTCGGCCTTCAGGATGCCCAAAGACAGTCTGCTTCGGGCCATGCCTCCTTCCCTTTTTGAGACGACGGGCGCCGATGTTTATATCGCCCGCCTCGATGGCGAGGCCGTGGGAAGCGTCACGTTGACCTACCATGGTGATACCTGCGGCATCTGGGCCTTGGGTACGATTGCGTCCCGACAGCGAGGGGGGATTGGGGGTCGGTTGCTCTCGGCCGCGATGGTGGAAGCGCGCAACCGGGGGACGCGACGCTTCTTTCTCGGAGCAACGCCGGCGGGATTCCGGCTGTATGAGAAGCTTGGGTTCAAGACGGTTTGCTCCACCCGGATCTGGGTGTCGGGTGAAACCCACCAAGCGTAGCGCTTCGCGGAGCGACGGCCGAAGACAGGTTCCACCGCTGGACGATCGCTCGCAGGCGAACGTCTTCCGTGTGTTCGCCAACCCGGAGGGCGACGGGCCCGGACAGGAAGCGGAGTGGTTCATTCGGACAGGATGAACAGGATTTACAGGAGGGTTCCGGGTGGGGAGGGCGCTTGCATGCATCCTGTCCATCCTTTCCAACCATCGGAGCCCCAAGAAATTGTCGGTCCAGAGAAGAAACCTTGTTAGGGAAGGGGGGTGTTGTGCGAAGAGAGGGCCGTGAAGCAATCTCGGCAACGATTCGCCTGTGGCAGGGCCGCCGGTCTGGCCTGCGGTGTCCTTCTGGGAACGGGGGGGGCGGTGGCGCAGGAGGTCCGCGATGGATTGGGCGGGCCCTGGGTTGCGGATACGACCGTGGCGACGGTGCTTCAGAGCCGGGAACTGGATCTGGGGTTGGTCGAGGGTCGAGGCCTGCCGGATCGATTGGAGTATGAGCTCGGGTTCGCGACCCGGGAGACGGCGGCGACGGGATTCCTTTTCGACAGCCTGACGATCAGCCTGTCGCGGGCGGACGGAACCGGGAGCACGATTCTGGTAACGGGCGACGTCTTTGGCCTGACCCTTGCGCCGCTGGTGCCGGGAGGGTTGCTTTCCGGCGGCGGCCTCTCGGTCTCGGAGGTGACTCCGCGTCTGGTGTTGCTCGATGGGGCGGCGGTTTCCTTTGGTTATTCCATCCACGTCCAGCTGCCTCCGGCACTGGCCGGACAAGCGCTGCGGACCCGGTTTGATTTCTTCAACAACGGCGACGGCGTCGCGAGCCGCGGGTACGCCCTGGTGGTCCCGGAGGCCTCGACCTGGGGGTTGGGGTTGGTGGGATGCGGGTTGCTGTGGCTGGGAGGACGTCGCATGGGAGGGCGGGCGTGAAACGGATCTGTCGCCTGGGTTGGTGGGTGTTGGCCTTGTTGGCGATGGCGCCGTGGGTGCGGGCGGAGGTCCGGACTTTTGAAATCGGCGGTCAACCCGTGCTGCTGGAGCGGGCGGAGCCGTCGGCGGGAGTCTTCTTCCGGGCGTTCCGTCCGAACCAGGCGACGGGTCGATGGGAAGTGGACGTCGTGGTGACGAACGGGACGGGCCGGACGTTGCGGTCCCCGCTGGTGATGCGATTCGAGATGGCGAAGTCGGTGGCACCGGGGATCCAGGGAGCCACGCTGGATGGCGAGGGAAAGCCGTTCTTTCCCCTGACGCCGTTGGTCGGCACGACGGGATTTGCGCCGGGCACGGCGTTGCGGGCTTTTACGCTTTCGATGGGGGATGCCCGGACGCGGCCGGAGTTGGCGGTCGCGCTGTACTCGGCGCCGGAGTCGCCGGTTTCACTTCCCTTGGGCGTGGCGCGGGTGCTGACCGCGGACGGCCTTCCGGCCGAGGGCACGGAGGCGGAAGAGATGGGTCCCGTAACGCCGCGCCGGGTGGCTTCGGGTCGGGGTGGATGGCTGAGCCTGGAAGCCGGGTCGGGGGTGCGTGGGTGGACTTTCCGCGCGCCCGGGATGGAGCCGGTGGTGCGCTTGTCGGACGGTCTGGGTTCGGGTTTGGTCACGGAGCTTTTGACGGTGCGGCAGGTGCCCGTGGATGGCGGGGGAACGACCCGTTTTCCCGTGCAGGCATTGCCGGTGCCATTGCCGCGCGGGTGGAGTCCAGCGGGGGTGATCCGGGGGGAAGCCGGAGTCCGGGAAGTCGAATTGCTGGAAATCCTGCCGGTCGGACGCGAGGCCGTGTGGGCGCGTTGGGACGCGGATCAGTTGGTCTGGAAAGCCGTGGAACGGGTGTCGGGCACGGGGTTGCGCCGGGTGTCCGTGAACCTCGCCCAGGCGGGCATCCATGGGTTGCTGGTGCCGGATGGCGGCGGTGCGGGTCCTGTGGTGACGGCGGTGGGTGGCGTGCTGACCGGGGTGAACGGGGCGGGTGTACCGACCGGGTTGCGGGCGGTTGGCGTGGTGGATCCGGCGTCGGCTTCGGCCAGTCGGGAAGCCGCGCGGGTGACGGCGCGCGCGAGGGTGGAGATTTCGTCGACGGCCGGGGCCCTGGTGAGCGGGCTCGAGGTGCCCTGCGAAGTGGTGGAAGAGTACCGGTTGCGCGATGGAAGCCGGCGGAAACTTCCGGCGTACACGCTGCGGTTGGTGGCGTTCCGGCCGTTGACCGATCCCGGCACCGGACCGCTGGTGGCGGAGTTCCCGGTCCGACCGTTTCAATTGCTGGCGGGGGAAGAATTGTCCGAGGCGCGGATCCGGGTGGACGTGTTGCCGCCGGGAGCGTTTGCGGGTGGCGTGTTGCGACCGGATGGATCGGGGCTGGCGGTGGGTTCGCTGCGGATTGCGGCGCAGTCGGGAGATCTGGTGGGGACCGAGGCGGTCTTGCTGCGCGAACCCGCGCTGGGCGCGGTAGGGGATCTGGTGCCGGCAGGGGTGACCTTGGTCCGTGCGTTCGAGCTGGGGGTGGGTGCGGTGGCGGCTGGCCGACGGCTCGGTGTGGATTTTGGAACGGTCGATCCGTCGTCGAGCTTCGTGCTGGCGCGGACGGTGTTTGATGCCGGGCAGCATGGATTCCAGCCGGTGTTGCGGTTGGTGAGCGATGCGGCCGGGAAGCTGGCGGTGACCGAGCCGGCCGAGGGCGGGTTGCCGGGCGTGGACGGAGGCGGCCAATATCTTCTTTTGAAGACGGCTGGGCCCGAGGCGGTGGTCGAGGGCGTGGCGCGCAATGCCGCGGGCGGGACCGAGCGGGGGTTGGTGGTGCGACGGGGACCGTGGACGGCGCTGACCGAGGCGGACGGACGGTACCGGCTGCTGGCGCCGTCGGGTGCTTCGGAGCTGCGGGTGTTGGACGTGGTGCGCGGCGACCGCGGGACGTCGACGGTGAACGTGGGGGCGTTGCTGGCGGCGGTGCAGGCGGATGTGGGTGCCGGGCAGGCGGGCCCGGTGGTCCTGTCGGTGTCTCCGACCAACAATGCCGTGGGCGTGGCCCGGGTCACGCCGGTGTCGGTGACCTTCAGCCGGGCATTGAACCTGGCGACGGTGGTCGCGGGCGGGGTGCAGTTGGTGGATCCCACCGGCGCGGTGGTGACGGCGAGCGTGACGCTCAATCTGGCGGGCACGACCGTGACGTTGCTTCCGGTGAACGCGTTGGCTTCGGCCACGGCTTATCGGTTGAAGGTGGCTCCGACGGTGGTGGATCTGGCCGGGCGCGCGGTCGAAGGGGCTCGTGAATCCGGATTCACGACGGTGGACGACACCGTCGTGCGGAGCCTCGCGGCGCAAGTGACAATCTATGCGCCGGGCTCGACGAATCTGACGCCGGCATTGCTCGGCCGGATTCCCGCGTTTGATCCGGTGCGCGACCGGGATGGCATCGTGGTGGAAGGAACGCAGGGAACATCGGAGCCGGGCCGTCCGGTGGTGCTGGTGAACGAGTCCACGGGCGAGACGCAGACCGTGTTGGCCGACACGGACGGGAGTTTCGTGTCATTCGTGCGGGGATCGGTCGATGACTTCATCTCGGCGGTCCTGGTGAACGCGAACGGCACGCGGAACCAGATTCCGGCGACGCGACAGCGGTTCGATGATGGGACGGTCGGGTTGTATGCCTCGGGGGGAACGATCCGTTCGACCGGACCGGGCAAGGCGGTGGACCTGATCGTCGATCCGGGATCGGTGGCGGGGAAAACGCTGTTCAAGATCGAGAGCCTTGAACCGGCGGCGTTCAACGCGTTGGCGGGGGGTAAATTGCCGGAGGGTGCGTTGCCGTTGGTCGGGGCGTTTGAGTTGACCGAGTCCGGGGATCCGTTGCGGGAGGCGGCGGACATCCGGTTGCCGGTGAAGTTGGCGGACATGGGGTTCCCGCCGGGGGCGCTCCCGACGAACGTCTCGTTCGTGGTCGTCATGCCCATCCGGGTGGATGGACGCGTGGTGCACCAGATCGTGGACACGGCGAACTACGAGGCGGACGGGCCGGAGGGCGGGACCTTGCGGACGGCGTCGCCGCCCTTTGTGGGGATGTTGGCGCGCAAGCTGGCGCAATTGGCGAAGGACTCGGGAGCGTCGGTGGTGACCACGCCAAAGGTCGCGAGCAACAACGACAACCCGCACAAGGGCGAGACGGCGGCGTTTGGCATCCTGCCGATGATTGTGCGGGGGCCGCTGAAGGTCGGTGGGTTTGTCCGCGCGGTGACGCGGAAGGAGGATGGCAGCGAGACATCGACTCCGTTGGCCGGGGCGACGGTCCGGGTGTTGCAGTTGCTGGATGAGCAGGACGGGGCACCGGTGGTGTTCGACGGGGATCTGGTGTCGATCTCGGACGAGCGTGGGAACTTCGGCTTTTTCTTTCGCCCGCTCGATTCAACACCCACGCGGGCGTTGGTGGCGACGCATCCGCGGTTTCCGTTCCAGCGGGCGCGGACCGGGGCATTCGCGGGCGAGCGGCAGGGGACGACCGTGGTGAATGCGGAGTTGCTGTTCCGTGAATTGCCGCCGGAACTGGGCGCGGTGGAGGACATCTCCCCGCCGCGGGTGAGCGTGAGCCACACGCCGGACCTGCCGCGGGCGGGAACCGGTGCGGGGAATGGGGTGGACCTGTTCGTCGTAGGGGTGGACGACCGTCAGGTGGGGCCGCCGTCGATCGTGGTGCAGCGGGTGGAGAACCTGCGGGGCCAGCTTATCGACGCGCCGAACGCGCTGACGGCGGGTGAACTGGTGGCGGACGAACCGGCGCGGAAGGTCCGGCGCTACCGACTGGAACTGCCGGTGCCAGGTCGCGTGGTGTTGCAGGCATCGGTGGTGGATGCCACGGGCAAGTCGGACATCGCGGCGCACGCGGTCTCGTTCGGCGTCAGCCGACCGCCGGTGGTGCCGACCGATCCGGAGGACAACGTGGCCTTGCGCGTGATCTTTTCGTGGCCGCCGGATGGGGCGACGAACCTGCCGGCACTGACGCCGATCCGGATCCGGTTCAACCGTGCGTTGCCGGAGTCGTTGTTGACTGCTGGCACGTATGACTGGCTGACATTCACCGGTGGACATTTCGTGCGTCGGGTGGAGGTGGATTCGGAGCGGCGCGAGCTCACGGTCCATTACGATGGGCCGACCACGGGCGCGGTGGGGTTTGCGGTGGGGCCGGGAATCACGGGTGAGAGCGGCAAGGCCTTCGATCAGGATCCCGAGGAGGCGGAGCAGCAGCCGTTCGCGATGGGATTCGTCCAGGCCCGTTCGGTGGAGGAACTGCTGGAAGGCAATACCGGTGCGGGCGCGGCGCTGCTGGGGCGGTTCGGGTACACGCTGGAGCGCGAAGGTTCCGGTGGTCGGTTGGGCGTGTGGGATTTTGGCACCCCGGACGAACCGGAGCGCGTGCGGGACATCCGGACGGGTTATCCGACGGCCATGGCTCTGATCCCGGGATACACTTTGCCGTCGGTGTCCGGGACGGCTGGCGATTGTGTGCGTGAGAACCTGCTGGCGGTGTTCACCGGTCATGCGAACGAACCAAAGTACCTTCAACTGGGACGTATCGACGGAAGCCAGATCATCCTGGGCGGGCGTTTGCTGCTGAGTGGTGGCGGTTCGGATGGAGAGGGACGGCCGTCGGTGGCGGAAGGCGTGACCCAGGCGGAATCCCTCTCCCAGATCGTGAAGGCAAAGTGGGATCCGCCGTACCTCGGCTACTTCGAGTTGGGGGCGGATGTCACGAGCGTGAAGCTCATCAACCTGCACGCCTTCCGGCGGGTCGAACAGCGGGGTGGTCGGCTGGATGGTTTCACGCAGGGCACGGATGGAACGGACGCCAACGGCGACGGCGACTTCTGCGATGCCGGTGATGTGGTGCCGTCGCCGGATCGGAGCCCGCTGACACCGCCTGGGATGGCGTTCTCGTTTGCGCCCGCGAAGGCCACGGAGCGGTTCGACGACTTTGATTTCCACGCGGGATTGGGGTTGGTGGTGTCGGTGGGACGTTTCCTGGACGCCACGAATGCGCCGCGGTTCACGACCCTGTTGGCCGCGTCGGATCCGAAGCCGCTGACGAACGCCTTCGTATCCTTTCCTTCGGGCGAGACGTTGCGTCGGGTGCTGTTGCTGCCGGCGACGACGGTGGACAACGGGACCAACCTGGTGAGCCGCGATCTCGCGCTCGTATCGATCAGCCGCGGAAGCGGCGCTGGGGCGCTGGCGATCATCGACCTGACGACGCCATCGGCCCCGGTGTTGACCAACCGGTTCGACCTCCCGTCGGGGGAAGGTCCCGCGGGCAGCGCGCAGTTGCGGTCGGACGGCCTGCTGGCGGTGGCGTCGGGTCGGAGCACGCTGCTGTACGATCCGAGGAAATTGTTGCGCCCCGCGGTGGGCGGGGAATCGCCGGCGTTGGTGGGGCGGATTGATGGAACGGGAACGGGCGTGCGGGATTTCGTGTCGGATCCGACCGGGATCCAACTGACGTTTGGCGGCGCGAACCGGCGGTACGTGGAGACAGCCCCGCGGTTCTCGTTCGTCCGGTTCAACGCGCTGATCAACCCCGAGCAGGTAGCGGCGCAGGATCCGACGTTGGCGACAGGCTTCCTGCGTTCGGCCACGCCGGTGGCGGTGGCGGATGTGATGCCGGCGGGCAATGGCACCAACGCGCCGGCGATGGATCCGGCGAAGCATTACTATGTCTTGATGGACGCGCCGGGCGGTGCGGCGGACGGGAGCGGGCGCCTGCCGTTGGTGCTGTCGGCGGTGGACACGACCGGGATGCCACAGGTGGAGCGTGGGGGGACGCCGGTGCCGGCGGTGGTGGGGGATGAGCAGTTGTACAGTGCGTTGCTGGCGCAGCGGACGATCAACCTCGTGCTGGGAACGATCAGCGTGAAGAAGGCGTTGACCAGCGTGACGGAGGCGACGGGCGTGGTGGATCGCGCGAAGGCGGTGTTCAAGTTGGCGAAGAGCGCGAAGAAGTTGTTGCCGAAGCTCAAGAGCCTCGGGCTCGCGTTGAAGCTGTTGCCGGACAAATTCGTGGCGCGTCGGCTTTCGGATGATCCGAATCACCCCCTCTACAACCGGTTCCTGGCGGGACCTTTTGTGGTTCTGGGTGGATCGCCCTCGGTGGAGCAGTTGACGGCGTTGAACGAGCAGGCGGCCGCGCGGGAGATCACCCGTGTGTACCTGCGGCCGTCGGCGCGGTTGTGGGTGGGGCTTCCGAGTGAACGGGCCGAATCCCTCGTGAGCTTTCCGGATCCCTTCAAGCCGTCGCCAAGCCGGCTGCCGACCTTCGTGAGTGAGCTTCGCTTGAATCCGACGTTTTCGGTGTTCGGCATGAAGATTCCGCAGTCAGGCAAGGTGATCGAGGAGATGGCGCAGATCAATCAGCTGCCGTCGAATCCGCTGAGCCCCTTCGACCTGGGGGAGCAGGTGACGTTGATCGTGAGCCTGATCTCAGAGGTGCCGGTGGTGGGCAAGGTGTTGAAGGGCGATTGGAAGCCGATGCTGATGCCGGGGGCGCACGCGTTGCTGCGGGTGAACTACACGGAGCGGCCGATGGTGCTGGTGCCTGGATTCGCTGCTTCGAAGCTGGAGATCGACGGCGTGAACCACTGGCTGGGATTCCCGCAGACGGCGTCGGAACTGGCGGCCAGCGTCGGTGCGATCTTCGGGACGAACACGAAGATCCCGGCCTTGGATCGGGCGCGGAAGGACCTACGGATCCAACCCGATGGCACGCCCGTTCGGGAGACGTTCGCCACGGACATGTTGCGGTTTGCGCTGCAGGTGCCGACCGAGGCGGGATCGATCTACGGCGACTGGGTCAATCACCTGACCGGCGAGATGGGATTCGTGGAATACAAGTTCCAGGGCACGGGGGTGTCGGCGGCCGGGCCGCAGGTGCGGGATCGGTTGCGGTTGGGTGGGAAGCCGGGTCTTGGACAAGCCCCGTCACCGAACCTGTTCGTGTTCCCGTATGACTGGCGGTTGGACAACCAGAAGGCGGCGGAGGCGTTGCGGGAGTACGTACGGTTGGCGTTGGAGATGCATCCGGACGCCGACGGTGTGGATCTGGTGGGGCACAGCAACGGCGGCCTCGTGTCGCGGGCGTACCTGCTGATGCCGGGGCAACGGGCGCGGGTGAAGCGGTTCATCACGGTGGGCACGCCGTGGCTGGGGTCGCCGAAGCCGTTGAGCGGGCTGAAGTCGGGCAACCTGGATGACATGGCCATCGGTGCGCTCGCACCGATTCCGGCCGTTCGCAAGATGCTCCAGTTCTCGCCGGGGGCGCATCAGTTGCTGCCGTCGCGGGAGTATTTCGCACTCGGGTTTCGGCCTTTGGTGGAGGACGGCTTTGACGTCAACACCAACGGACTTCCCAACGAGTCCTTCGACTTCGACGGGTTTCAGGAGGTTCTGGCGCGTCACTTCCTGCGCGGGCCCGCTGAAGAACTGTTGAACGAGACGGGCGCCAGTAGTTCGGTGCCGACGCCTCGACGCTCCGTTGAAGACCTGCCGGGCGGGGAACATCCAGTGCGCCGGAATGCCAATGCTTTCCGGGGGACCCAGGCGATTGGCGATCACCGCGGCGATCCGGACGATGTCGAGATGCACCACATCGTGGGCTTCGGGGCGACGCCGGACACCATCGGGCAGCTCCGGATCCGGGGGCGTCTGGTGCCGCGGACGGCGGAAACGAACGTGGCGGTGAGCGTGGCGCGTGTGTCGGCCTTCGATTCGGAACAGGTGACGGACGGTCCGGCGCTGTTGATCCATCCGGCGGATGGCAAGCTGGCGGTGAACCCGACGAACCAGTTCCGGATGAACGAGGAAGTGGAACTCCGGTACGTGGCGGGCGATGGCACGGTGCCGATTGCCAGCCTGGCGCGGGGATTTGGCTCGGGTGCGAGCCTGAACGCGGCCAATGCGCGGGTCTATGCGCTGGTTGGTGGCCGTGGTCAGGATGTCACGGGGCACAACCCGATGCTCAACACCGAGGAGTTCCTGCAGATCTTCGATACGGTCTACAACGGGCGGGAAGTGGAGACGATCCGGGTGACTGCGGTGGCGGCGGGCGGGTTCTCGGAGGGTAGCCCGGGGACGTTGAACGTCGCTGGGGTGATGCCGGGGGGCATCGCGGGTTCGATCAGTTACGTGGCGGATTTTGGGGATGGGGCGGTGGAGTTGCGGAAGGATGCCGGAGGAACGTCGACGTTCCAGCATCAGTATCGCCAGAGCGGCACATATCTGGTGACGGTGGGCGCTTCTGCGAAGCTGGGGGAAAGCACGGTGTACGGGATTTCCAGCGTGCAGATCACGGTGGCGAACGAGCCACCGCAGGTGAAGATCGAGGGTGGCGACTTCACGGTGAACCGGGGTGAGACGCGTGTGCTGGTGGCGACCGTCACCGATGCCGGACTCGACGACCGGCACCGGTTTGACTGGGAATTACCCCCGGGGAACCGGTCGGGTCCGGGCACCTTTGCGACCCCGGTGACCTTTGACGAGCCGGGCACTGAGACGGTGCAGGTGGTCGTGACGGATTCCGACGGTGGCACCGGGACGGCAAGCATCCGAGTGACGGTTCGGTCGGAAGCACCGTCGTTGGCGGGATCGAGTTTCGGGGCGGACCCTGCGGTACGCCGGTCAGCCCGTGAGGCGAACATTCCGGGATTCGAAGGTGGGCACCCGGAGATCATGGTGCGCTTCCATGGGCATGCTCCGGATGAATTGGACACGGTGGGCATCAGCGTGAGCCAGGTGGGTACGGGGACGGAGTTGGCCGGGTTGGTGTTCGACCGGTTGTTTGGCCGAGCGGGTGCGGCGGCGTTGAACCTGCTCGCGGTGATCGAGCGGGCCCTGTCGCCCCAGGTGGCGCAGTTCCTCGGCAAGATGGCGGCGGAAGGCGGAAGCGACTACGCACGGATGATGCGGCAACTGCCGCTGGAGGCGGTCGGCGTGGATCTGGCGGCGAAGAAGGCGTTGCTGGCGGTGCGTGGGAAGGATGGTCCGGTGGAGGTGGACCTGCTCTATCTCGAAGGTGGACTGGCGAAGGTCCTGCATCGGTGGGCGGTGACGAACGTGCCGGCGGGTGAGGGATTGCGGCTAACGTTCGACTGGGATGGGCCCGAGGGAATCCTGGAACGGGTGACCCCGGATGCGGTGACGGGCAGTCCGTTGAACGGCACTGTGATCGCCACCCTTCCGGTCCTGTTCAGTGCCTTCGGCGAACAACGTTCCGGGGATCGTGTCGGGCCCTCCGTGGCGGGCATCCTGAACCCGGCGTTGGACCGCGTGACGGTGCTCGCCCGGGACAACCTGACGACGGAAACCAACATCCTGTTGTTTGCGGTGTTCGATGCGAACGAGAACGGCCGTCTGGACGACGACACGTTCTATCCGCTCGACACGAACGTGGTGGATTTTGCGCGACTTCCGAAGCGGCCGTTCGCGGTCGTCGGTATCGACGAACACGGCAATGTCGGCAGCCTCGATCCCTTCCGCGTGACTGAGACGCGGAACTTCCTCGGGGTGCGGGAAGCAGGGGAGGATCGGACGACGTACGAGCAGCGGTTGATCGCGATCCGGAGCGCCGTGAGGCAGGTGATCACGAACGCGCGGGACAGTGCGGTGATCAAGGGTCGGTTCCTGCTGGATCCGGCGGATCTTTGGGTGTTCGAGCAGGGGTCGGGAGCGAACCTGTGGAAGACGAACTTCGTGTCGCGCTGCAACGGCATCTACATCCCGGGCAAGAGCGACAACGACTACGAGTTGTTCCTGCCGGTGCATCTTGAGGTGCCGTTTGGGCAGGGGGAAGCAGATCGGTTGCGCTTCGAGGCGGCCGGACCGCACAGCCGCTCGATGCTCGAAGGGGATTGGTATTTCAAGCGGCCCATCGGAGTGGATGCCGATGGAAATCCAACGCGGGACGACGGCCAGGTGGCCCAGTGGGAGTATGCGTTGCCGGCGGGGAAGACAGTGGATGGACAGACGAGCTTCCGGGTGGCCCGGCGTGAGACCGACGACAACATTGCCGCGGGATTCCGCAGTCCGCTGACGCCGGCGGAGGTGATCGCGCGGGAGTTCGTGCGCACCGTGAAGTCGGATCCCGCGGTGAGGAAACTCCTGCCGGACACGAGCTTCTTCCCGGAGAGGCGCGAGCATTTCATGTTCGGACGATTGCACCTGCAACGTCCGCCGGAGTTCGGCGACGACCCCATCGGGGACGCCGGCACCGGGCGGCAGATGCTGATGTTGAAGTGGCTGCTGGAGGGAGCCTACGTGACGGCGTCGGATGGCGGCGGAGCCGGAGATTTCAGTTCCGGGGCACCGGAATTGGTGCAGATCTATGCGCGGTGGAAGACGGTCGGGGTTCCGCGCGTGGAAGGCCACGAGTGGGGCGTGTTCCAGGACTACGCGGCCTTGAAGGCGAAGCCGTTCCAGCTCGCGGAAATGCGGACGGGCACCGAGGGCAGGGACCAGCGGTTGCGGTTGATGCAACGGTCGATCGATGACGCGGTGGCGCAGCAACAGGCGGCGCGGTTGAAGAAGCTCGGCAAGGCGGCGATCCGGGCGACCCTGGCGAGGCTCGCGGGCGACACGAACCTGAACGCCATCGTGACCAGCGTGCCGGATCTGCGCGTCACGGATGGAAGTGTGCGCAGTTTCGAGCATGTGATCCGGGAATTGGTCCTGGGATCCGCGGCGGCGAAGGAGGCTTTTGGTGACTTCGCGAAGGATCGGGACGACGTGACGGAACCACCGGATATCGGCGACTTCCTGCGAGCGAAGAACGGCGACCGGGAATACCTGGCGACGATCCTTCATGAACCGGGGGCTTACGAACGGTTCATCCGGACGACCTTTGTCTTCCTGCGGACGGTGGTTCAGCGGCCGACGCTTTCGCCCTATCGCGACTACATGGGCGGATTGCGGGTGGGTGGCTTCGTCGACGAACTGGAGCAACGGACTTCCAACATGAACTTTGTCCTGCGTGGCGACGGCGGGCGCCTGCCGGGCTTGCTGGCCTTGAACGCGGACCGGCGCATCGCGCGGATGACGTTGCCGTTGTCCGTGGAAGTCTACGGACCCGGAGTTGACGGCGGGGTGAAGGTGCGCCGACAGGGTGGGGATGCGGGTGGCGGTCCGGGCGCAGGTCGGCGGAATGCAACTCCGGCGCTGGATGGGGAGGCGACCGAGACGCAGCAGTTGGCGGCGGATGCGGACAGCGACAACACGATCGACGGCACCGAGGAAGGGGAACCGTTGTTCGCGGAGGAAGGATCCGCGGAGCAGGATCGGGTGGATCCGGCATTTGCCGTCACGGTCGCCCAGGGTGAACCGGTGTCCGCGGACAATGATGTGGCGGCACCCGCAGAGCGGATGTCTGGGGCGATCCCGGCACCGGCGATTTCGGACCGGCCGGAAGTGTTCCTTGGGATCTCGCCGGTGGGTAGGGATCCGGTGTTCCTTCTGACGGATCATCCGGGGGATGGGTTCCGATTCCGCTCACCGCGGCATGTCCTGCGGACCACGGACCGGTTGGCCGTGATGGTGGTTGGTCCGGTGGGTGCCGGGACGTTCGAGGCCTCGGTGCAGATGGCCGGTTCGTCCGTCGATCCGCAACGGATCCGCCTGACGGATTCGGACGGCCTGGGTCTGTACACCAATGAAGGTCCCGCGAACCGGCTGCGCTTCACGAATCGGAGTCCGGCTCCGGCCGGGGAGATCTACGTGCGGGATGAGGACGTGCTGGTCGTCCGCGTGACAGGACCGGGACTGGCCACGGCGGTGGTGTTTGAAGTCATGATCGATCTGGGTGAGTTCGCGATGGCTACCGTGCAGCACGCGGATCGGGACCTCGCCGTCAAGCCACGGTTTGATTACCAGCAGATGTTCGTCCTCGAGCCGCGGCGCATCGACTGGGCTTCGGCAGGGGTGGGATTGTTCCCGGACGATGTGGCGAAGGCGGCGTTCGATGCGGGGGTCCCGGGCGGGGACAATGCCATGCGGCGTTTCCTCCAGGCGTACTCGGATCCGACGCGGCCGGAGACGGGCGAAGCGGACGTGATGTACGTGCACACGCATGGAAGTCCGGCTGGGCAGTTCATCGACCACATCAACGAGGCTGCGGCCGGAACGGGGCGGCGGAAGCTGGTGCTGGATCCGGAGGTCCACCTGGCGGCCGATGGTCGTTGGGACAGCGATGCCGACTGGTTCATCTCGGAGGCGTGCGCGCTGCTGTTTGGCGGGCTCGGCGGACCGCCACAACCTCCCGGTTCGACTGCGGTCGGTGCGGTGCGATGGCGGGATACGCTGCGGGCCAGTGCGCGTCCCCCGCACGGCATCCTTGGGTTTGCCTTCGGGAAGACCGCCAACCGCACGGCGACGACGGACTTCCTGATCCGACTGGACGTTGGACTAGGCTACGTGGAGGCGTGGAAGGCAGCGTGTGAGAACGCCAACCCAGCGCTTCCGTGGGCGGCATTGCACTACAGGTCGGCCAGCCGGGATACGGTGCGCGAGATGTCCGCGGATCCGCTGCCGGGAGACGCGCAGGTCTACGACAGTTTTGTGGGCGTCCCGCAGGGGCTGTGCATCGATGGGCCGGAGTGCTGTTCGGGGCCGGGGGTCCTGACGGCACTGGAGGCTGGGCTGTGGGTGAAGACGGATCTGCTGGGCAAGTCCCTCCCGACGGATCTTCCGGCCGGCCTGATTGCCGGAAAGCGCGAGTTCCTCCGGGCAGGGGCGGTTCAAGGGCGTCGGGTGACCCGCACCGCGGGATGGGAGGAGATGTCGGCGGGCGCGGACGGCAAACTGATCTCGTTCAACGGAGCGGACGACGGCGACGGGGCGCGTCGGGCCGCCGAATCCTTCCTCGCGACGGAATGTGGTATCGAGGCGTCCCTGTTGCGTTGGAACTACACGGGCGAGGCCATCCGGCAGGTCTTCCATGGGAATGGGACCACGGAACCCGCGGTGATGGCGCGTGTGGTGAACTACGAGTGGGCGGCCCATGGCCTACCGGTCCGTGGGAGCGGGGTCACGGTGAAGGTGCAGCCCGAGGGAATCTCGCGGGTGACGATCCAGCGGGCCGCCTTGCCCGTGAGGCCAGCCGGAGACACCCGGATCCGGCCGGTGTCCCTGGAAGAGGTGCTGGGTCGTCACTGGACGTCACCTGCCCGGACGGCGGCCGGTGGCCGTGTTGTGTTGGCTGCGAAGCTTTGTTGGAGCGTGGATACGAGCGGCATGGCCGTTCCTGCCTGGGAAATCCAATGGGCTACCGCCGATCCGGCGGGAGTGCCTGCGGGTGTTCCGGAAACGCTGTGGTTGGATGCGGCGCAAGGCCGATTGATGGAGGTGTCCAAGTGAACCCATTCCGACGGTTTTGCGTGGCGTGGCTCGGGCTGGTGCTCGGG
This sequence comes from uncultured Verrucomicrobiota bacterium, assembly GCA_903842505.1. GTDB lineage: Bacteria > Verrucomicrobiota > Verrucomicrobiia > Limisphaerales > UBA9464 > UBA6176. Next base: position 15,958 of record CAIMMI010000333.1, read on the forward strand.
TTGACGGGTGTGCTGGAGGCGCAGGCTCCGCTGACGACTTTGGAGTACCGGGTCGTCGGGCAGGAACTGCGGGTGTCGCCGGTGGCGGTCTCGGTGCCGAAGGGCATCGCGGGATCGATCAACGCCGAGTTGATCGGGGTGGGGCCGGCGGATTCGATCCGGGTGAACACGCTCATCGAGGCGACGCTGCGTGGGCCGACGGGGCCGGCGCAGCGCGTGTTGGGCGCGGTCGGGCAGCCCCTGTTGCTGCCGCCGTTGAGCGTGGTGGGGGATTATCAACTCGATGGCATCCGGTTGGCGCGGGTCGAGGGAACGAACCTCGTGACCGTGCTGGAGGGCAGTCCGTCGAGCGTGCCGATCCGGGTGTTCGATGAGGTGCTGGTGTCGCGGGTGACGTCGCGTCCATTGACGTCAGCGGAGATCGACGAGAAGGGGATCTTCATCGATGAATCGAACTTCCGGGCGGTGGAGTTCGAGGTGGGGTTCGTGCTGGATGGGAAGACCATTCCGGTGCGGTTCCCGGTGGTGACGCCGCGGTTCCAGGAGACGGCGGAGATCATCCCGGCGGCGGAACTGGAAGCTCGTGCGGTGCTGGCGGAGCAGATCAACCAGGAGTTGATGGGCCGGGCGGTGTTGCCGCCGGAGTTGGAGACGGCGCGGCTGAACATCCAGGTGCAGCCGGTGAACTTCCAGTTGGTGGACGGGGATGGGAAAGACGTGGGGCTCCAGATCCCGCCGATCCCGGCGTTGATGGTGATCCCGGGGAACATCGGGTTCCTCAACCAGTTCTTCAGCGTGCAATTGTTCACGGAGAACGCGGCCCCGGGGAACTCGGGCCTGAGCGTGATCAACGTCAAGGGTGAGCTGGTCCTCCCCTTGGGGGATGACCAAGTGCCGGCGACGGCGTTTGAGCAACCGGGGGACGATCCCCTGCGTTTTGCCCGGGTGGGTGCGGCGAAGGAAATCCAGCGGGTCCGATCCGTGACACGCGCGGGTCCGGATGGGGAGTTTGGAACTGCGGATGACATTGCCCGTCTGAAGCCCGGCGAGGCCGGACAGGCGGAATTCCTGGTGGAAGGATTGCGCGAGGGCCTGCACCTGATGGAAGTGAAGCTGACGGCGGATCTCGAAGGGTTGGCGGCGGGCATCGTCAAGATCACGGGCAAGGCGGCGGGTTCGGTGCTGGTGCGGAACCCGAACTTCTCGTTGGCGTTCAGCCATCCGCGGACGGTCCGGGCCGGGGAGCCGTATGAGGCGAGCGTGACGATCCTGAACACGAGTCTCGTGCCGGCGAACCGCGTGCGGGTGACGCTGCCGAAGTCTTCGTTGAGCGGGGCGGGCTTCGAAGGCGGCCAGCAGGCCACCGTGGAACTGGGCGACATCGCTCCCGGCCAGACCGCGACGGCGCGGTACCGGTTGCGGGCCCAGCAGACAGGTTCCATCAAGTTCTCCAACCTCACGACGAGCGACGATGCGTCGCGCGGGGCGTTCCTCCTCACGATGGGCGTGGATGAGCGCGGTGTGGCGCTTTCGCCGGACACACTCCTGTTGCCGGACCTGGTCACCAACCTGCCTTCGGGTTTGCGCATCGCGGCCGATCGCGTGCTGGGACAGGCCATCAGCATTGCCACGGCTGGAAAGGTTCCTGCGGGCGTGCAGGGGGTGCCGAAGTCGATGGTCATCCGCCGGGCGGTCGAACTGGCCGAGGCCGGGCAGCGATTGCTGTATGACGATTCCCGGGCAGGCGTCCTGGTGGACCTTCTGCTGGACTGGCAGGGCGGACGGGAATTCCAGACGGGCTGGGACCAATTGATGCGCGAGACGGAAGCAGGGCTGGAATGGCGGGCAGCCTTGATGGCGGAATTGGAGACCGTGTCGCCGGGTCGGGTGGCGTCCCTGATCGGGGATCTGGGGGCGACCCTTGCGGGCCGAGGCGAACGCTGGTTGCTGGCCGGGTTTGAGGAGGCAAAGGGCGAGGTTCGGCTCGAGTTGGACGGTCGGGTCGTGGATTCGTCCCGAAGCGCGGTGACGGGGGCTTTGGGGTATCCGGGTTTGTCCGGGGGACTTCTGGTCGTTCGCGATCCGGGCACGAACGGGCGCGTGCGATGGCAATTGAGCGGAGCCGGTCCGGCGCACCTGAACGTCGTGCGCGTCGGGGACCAGGGTGCTGGTGAGCGGCTGGATTGGACTACGGCCTTGGGCGATGGGTGTTTCCTTTGGGACGTCCGGGAGCCGAGCCCGGCGTTGCGGGTGGACGTCGCCTGCGCTGGAGAAACGGGTGCGGAAGTCTCCGGAAACACGACGCCCTTCCGCGAGGTGGCGCCCACCTTGTTGAGTGTCCAACAGGATCTGTCGGTGCTGGTGGCCCGGCCGGAGAAGCCGTGTCCGATTGCCCAGATCCGGAACTACGCCAACATCCTGGCGGTGCTGTTCTCGAAGCCGATGGACGCGACGACGGTTTCGGACGCGGTGGCTTACACGGTGGGGGACGGGAACGGGGCGGCGTTCGTTCAGATCCAGCCGGGCGGGCGCGTCGCGTTGATCACGCTCCGGCAGCCCGTGGGCGGACTCATCGCGCGGAGCCTGAACGTGGCGTCGACGGTGACGGATGTCCGGGGCAATCCCTTGACGGGCGGGATCCAGAAGGTGATTGCGGACTACCGCGATGGCGTGCAGGTGCGAGGACGGGTGGTGCGGGGCGCGGGTGGAGGTGTGGCCGGGGTGCCGGTGACGCTGACCTACAACGACTCGTATGTGACGCCGTTCGAATGCGCGCCCTGGGTGCGTCGCGTGGCGCAAGTGACGACCGACACGAACGGCGGGTTCGCCTTCGACTTCATCCTGAGCGGGATTCCGTACGTCATCTCCACGACGGACACGAGCGGGCTGAGTGCGGAGGAGATCCGCTTGATCCTCGAGTCGACGGTGGCCGGGGAATTCCGCGGGGAGCGTTATCTGAGCCTGCTGAAGGACGGGAGCCTGTTTGATTCCGCGAACGAATCCCGGGGATCGGTCGTGGCGGCGGCGGAAGGCGTGGACCGTGCGGTGTTCAATGATGCAGTCGACCTGAACTCGGGGCGGAGCGGGACGGCGATCCCGGTGGTGCTGACCTTCCGTGGGCGTGCGACGGTGGTCGGGCGGGTGCTGGCGGCGGATGGCGTGACGCCGGTGGCGCAGGCGGCGGTGAACCTCTTCCCGGATCCGGATTCGCGGGAGTTGGTGCGTGGCATGTTGACGGATGCGGAGGGGCGCTTTGCCTTCTTCGGGGTCCCGTTGGGAGTGTTCTCGCTGGATGCGCAGGACGGGCGTGGGCTGGACCGGATCCTGAGCGAGGCGTTGAACGTTCCCGGTGAGGTCCGGGGGATCGACGTGGTGCTGAGCTCCACGATCGTCGAACGGGGAGCGCTGCGTGGGCGGGTGCTGGAGCCGGACAACCTGAAGGCCCACGCCGGCAGTCGTGTGTTGGTGTTGGTGGGTGACAATGCCTTGCGTGCGACCACGGCGGACGACGCCGGCGTCTGGCAGGTCAATGATCTTCCCGCGGGCCGATACAATCTCGCGGCCCTCTCGCGGGATGGGCGGCGCAAGGGGAAACGTTCGAATCTCGTGGTGACGGGCGGCGGGACCAACTTCGCCGACATCTCCCTGAACGGCACCGCGGTGGTGCGGGGTCGGGTCCTGACGTCGTCGGGCGAGCGTGGCGTCGCGAACGCGTTGGTCGCCGGCGGCGACGTGCTGGTTCGGACGGATGACAACGGGTTTTTCACGGTGTCTGGCGTCCCGATCGGAAGGTCTTCGCTCAATGCGGGCGTGGAACGATCCGAGGAAGGCCACGAGCCGAAGTCGGATCCGGCCTTCGATTTCCCGCGGTTCGGTTCGGCCTCGCTCGAGGTGTTGCCGGGTGAGGACAATTTCATCGCGATCCAGTTGGCGCCGGCAGCCCGGATCACCGGGCGGGTGTTCAACGCCGATGGAACGCCCAAGGGCGGAGCGATGATCTGTCATCCGTCGGAAGAGGGATTCGAGTTCATCTACGCGGATGCCCGGGGGCGGTTCAGTTGGGAGGCGATCCCGGTCGGGAAAGCGTTCCAGATCTCGGTGCCGAGTGAGTCGCCGCCGATCAATGACGTGAGCGTGCCGACGGCCGATGACGTCCGGGCGGATCCGGCGGCGGCCCTTGCGAAGGCGCTGGAGACGTTCATGGGGATCAACGATCCATTCCTGAACGGGCAGGGGGCGAACTTCAGCGCGAGTTCGCACGACGAGAAGTCGGTGGTCCTGAACTTCGATGGGGACAGCCGCGACCTGATCTTCCAGATGCGGCCGAAGGGTCGCGTGGCCGGACGTGTCCTGAATGGTCAGGGCGTTCCCATTGGGGCTGCGGTGCGCGTCACCGGCGAAGGCCTGTCGGCGAAGATGAACCCGACGGTGGTGGTCCGGGGCGACACGACCAGCGACCCGCAGACGGGCGAGTTCTCGGTGGAGGGCGTGGCGGTGGGCAACATCCAGGTGCAGGCGGCGTCGCCCTTCTTTCCGACGGTCATTACGGAGTCGGCACGGACGACATCAACCGAGCGGAACGCGACCAACATCGTCTTGCAGTTTCCGGCGGCGCGCGAAACCCAGGGCCGGTTGGCGGGCCGCGTGTTTGAACCGGATGGGCGGACCCTGGTGGGCGAAGGCGTGAAGGTTGGGATCAGTTTCGGGAACCTCGTCATCGAGACGGAAGCCAATGGACGCTTCGACACGCGCATCGGGTTGCCGGCACCGGCGAGTTACACGGTCATTGCCTCGAATCGGGTCAGTGGATTGGTCGGGCGTGCGACGGCGGCGGTGCAACCGACCGGAACGAACAGCGTGGGCAACACGGTGGACGTGCGGTTGCTGGGCCGGGGCGGATTGAGGATCCAGGTGCTGCAGTTCGACGGCACGCCGGCTTCCGGCGCGCGGGTGCAGGCTCAGGGCGGCGATTTCCCGGGGGACCGGGCCGAGGGCACGACCGCAGCGGATGGAACGCTGATCTTTGGGAATCTGTTCGAAGGCGGATACGCCATCAGCGCGGATTTTCTGAGCGGGTCGACACGGATCTTCGGGCGATCCGGCGTTGGGGTGCCGCGGGAAGGGTCGGCTGAGGTGACGGTGCGGTTGCAGCCGACAGCCTCGTTGACCGGGCGTTATTTGTTGCGCGACGGCGTGACGCCCGTGGCGTTTGCGCAGGTGGCGATCGGTTCGTTGGGTTTTGCGACGACCGATGCGAACGGCCGGTTCGGGTTCGACGGTGTTCCGCTGGGGACGCATCGGTTGGTGAGCAACGACCCGGTGACCGGGCGTGCGGCGACGCTGGACGTGAGCTTTACCGTCGCGGGGCAGGTGCGGGACGTCGTGCTGGTGGAGCAATCGTTGGGAACGGTATCGGGCGTGGTGATCAACAGCGCACGGACGGGACCCCTTGCCAACGCGCAGGTCCAGTTGAGCGCGGCGGGCATTTCCGGGAACCGGACGGTGACGACGGGGCCGGATGGGCGGTTCAGCTTTGCGAATGTTCCGGCGGGTCGGATCACGTTGAATGCGCGGGACGAAGTGTTGGGAATCGATGGAACGGTGACGACGATCCTGCCCGACGACACGGCGTTGCTGACCCAGGATATCGAGATCGAGGCCCTGGCCAGGGTGGTGATCCAGGTATGGCGCGGTTCGACGAACGTGCCGGGGACGAATGTCACGGTGGGGATCGGGAACGAAGGCCCATTCTTGCTGGCGGATACGGATGAGCGGGGGCGGGCGACTTTCGCGAACTTGCGACTGGGCAATTACTCGATTCAGGCGGTCTCGAAGGCGCCGGACGATAATCACAATGGAATCACCCTGCTGCGGGCGCTCAATCTGGGCGCGGCTGGGCCGGCTCCGGACTTCGACTTGATCCTGCCCGGCGTGGGCCGTGTTGCGGGTCGAATCCTTGCCAGTGATGGCACCACGCCGGTGGAGTCGGCGGTGGTGACGCTTCGGATGCAGGGAGCGCAGTTCCAGGGAATCCAGAACGTGGGGGTGACGGCGGTGGACGGACGGTTTGCCTTCAGCAACATCGCGGTCGGGCCGTATGTCGTCACCGCTCAGAAGGCGAGCCTGTCGGCCGCGGCGGATGGTGAAATCGGAGTGGGCGGCGAACTGGACGAACTCGCGCTGACACTGTTCCCGAGCGGAACGGTCATCGGACGATTGGTCCGGGAGGACGGAACAACGCCCGTGGGCGGGGTGGAGGTCGGCTTGGCCTTCCGTCGATTGGGGAGTTCGCTGGGACGGACCAGTGTTGAGACGGACGCGGGCGGCAACTTCCGCTTCCCGGGTGTTCCGTTGGGTGATGTGCGGTTCACGGCGAACGTGGATCGGTTCGGTGGCGTGGCAACGCGGACCGGAGCGGTGTCGACGGACGGGCAGGTCCTGGATCTGGGCAACGTGCGACTGGATGAATCGGTGCCGGCGTTGGTGTCGATGGATCCGCCGGGCGGATCCGAAGGGGTGCCCGTAACGCAGCAGATCACGCTCCTGTTCAGCGAACCCTTGGACCCGGCGTCCATCGATCGTGGAGGAATCTTCCTGCGCACGTTGGCAGGCGCGGAAGTTCCGGTTCGATTGAGTCTGGAGGACGCCGGCGACGGATTGTTGCGTCGGGTGCGGATGGTACCCGTGACGCGGTTGCAGAGTCTCGTGACCTACCAGGTCGTGGTGCTGGAGAATGACCGACCGGCGGTGTTGGACATCCCGGCACGGTCGGGTCCGAAGGACCTGGAAGGGCGGTTCCTGGCGGCGGCGTTCGTGGCGACGTTCCGGACGGCGGACAACGATCCGCCGGTGTTGCTCTCGGTGTTTCCGGCGAACAATCAGGAGGAGATTGATCCGCGGGCGGTGTTGCGGTTGTCCTTCAACGAGCCGATCGAGCCGGAAGGAAACACCTTCGTGCTGACCGGACCTGCGGGTCCGGTGCCGGGCGTCGCCAACGTGGGTGTGGGCGGGTTGGTCCTCGCGTTCACGCCGACAGCCTTTCTGCCGGCGAACGCGACGTACACGTGGAGCGTATCCGGGGTGCGCGATCTCGCCGGCAATGCGGCATCCAACCAACCGATCACCGGGCGCTTCCAGACGATCGACAATCGCGGCCCGGCGCTCTCGACGTTGCGGATCGCGGAGAGTGTTTCTCCGGTGGCGGGGCGGACGGTGACGCTGGAGGCCCTGCTGGAGGTGAACGAGTCCGGCGCGCGGGTGCGGTTCCTGGACGGCGGGACAACGCTCGCCACGGCGACCACGTCGCCGTTCCGGGTGTCGGTGACGCTGCCGGATTCCGGGAAACGGGTTTACCGCGCGGTTGGCATCGACCGGTTCGGCAACGAATCCGAGCCGTTGCTGCTGGAGGTGACGGTGCTGGAGAACGAACCGCCGGTCGTGAGCCTGGTGCGGGTGACACCGGCGACAGGTCCCGTGACGTCGGGCACGATCCTGCAACTCAACCTCAGCGCGACGGACGACGTGCAGGTGACGAATCTGACCTTGGTCGCGTCGGGCCTGGTGAACTTCACGAACGTATTTCCCAATGGGGGCCTGCGCACGATCGGCGTGCCCATCCCGGTGGAGGTGCCCGAGGGAGCGACGATCACGTTCACGGCCAAGGCGCGGGACTTCCGCGGTCAGGAATCCGTGCCGGTGGTGGTGGACGTGCCATTGCAGTCGCGGCCGTTGCCCACCCTCGTCGTCGACCTTGAAGAAGGAGTGCTGGAACTGGTCGAACGGCGTGGGACCAACGTCCTGGTCGAGGCCGGACACATCGACGGCGGCCTCGCCCGGTTGGAGTTGATCGGAACGGGATTCACGGTGTTGTCCTGGACGAACAATGGCCTGACGAATCTCGTGTTCTCGCCGGCGTTGACCGGCACCAACGTCGTCCTGCAGGTGATGGCGGCTGCCGCCGGGACAAATGAATTCACCCTCCGTGCGACCGCGACCAATGGTTTGGAGGCAAGTCGCGTCGTGCGGGTGATCGCACTGGCCGACCTGGACCGCGACGGCATCGCCGACCGGGAGGATCCGGATGTCGATGGGGACGGCCTCGATCTGGCAGCCGAAACGGCGTTGGGAACCGACCCGAGGAAGGCGGATACCGACGCGGATGGTTTTTCGGATTCAGTCGAGGTGGCGTTGGGCACAGACGCCCTGCGTGCGGATACGGACGGCGATGGCATCCGCGATTCGGCGGATCCCTTCCCGTTGGCGCCGAACCTGGCGCCGGTGGCTGGCACGGACACATTGCGGACGCGGATCTCCACGCCGGTGACCTTCCGGTTGAGTGACCTGTTGACCAATGACAGCGATCCGGAAAATGCCGAGATCACATTTGTCGCCTTCACGCCGGCCATCACGGGTTCCGTGGCAGTTTCGAGTCCGGGCTTTGGACGGTACACGCCAGCGGTGGGAACCTCCGGCACGGATTCGTTCGGGTACGTGGTACGGGATCCCCATGGGTTGACGGCGACGGGGCGTGTGGAGGTGGTGATCGCGACCAACCTCCCGCCCGTGGCGGGAGCTGGGACAGGCGGGGCCTTCGCGCTGAACTTTGACGGGAATGACTTTGTCCGGGTGGATTCGACGCCTGCGGTGAACCCGCAGGATGGGGTCACGCTGGAAGCCTGGGTGTTCCTGACCGATCGAAGCGCCGGCCAGATCGGCATCGCGGGGACGTGGGATGACATCGCGACGTCCGGTCGTACCTACGCCTTGTGGATCCAGAGCGGACGGTTGGAGTTCCTGGTGAACACATCGACGTTCGGTCGCGCCACGGCGCCGTCGCTGTTCCCAGTGAACGAGTGGGTCCATGTCGCAGGCACTTATGATGGCAGCCGGATCCGGTTGTTCGTGAATGCCGTGGAGGTTGCCTCCAATGCGAGGACCGGGCGTATCTCGACCAATAACCGGCCGTTCTTCATCGGGCGCACCGACACGGGCAGCAATGGGGCAGACTTCTTCCGCGGGCGGATGGATGAGGTACGGTTGTGGGGGCAGGCCCTGGATGCGGCCACGATCGAAGCCCAACGGAACCGTCGTCTCGCGGGCACCGAGGTGGGATTGGTGGGTTACTGGCCGCTGGACGAAGGCGTGGGCACGGTGACCGATGACGCATCCGCGAACGACAACCGCGGCACGCTTGGCGGTGGAACAGCTTCCTTCGAGCCGCAGTGGAGCACGGAGGCTTCGCCGGCAGCGTCGAACGTACAGGAGTTCACGGTGGCCTCCGGTGCGGTTGTCTACCTCGAGTTGCCGGCCAGCGATCCCAATGGGGATCCGGTGAACGTGCGGATTGTCACGCCGCCTGCGCATGGGCGGTTGCTCCAGGTCGAGCAGTTCCAGCATCCCAATTCGGGCACGCGTCGCTTGGCAGCGCCTGCGCTCGACGGCAAGAACCCGGATCTGATCATCGGGGACGAGATCACCGTGTTCCCGGGGTTGGTGACGGACCGTCGCCGCCGGATCGCGTACATCCCGGATCCATTCTTCGTGGGAACCGATTCCTTTGCGTACGTCGCTGATGACGGGGAACTGCAATCCGGTCCGGCGCTGGTGCGCGGGGTAGTGACGGCCAACGCCCTCGCGGATACCGACGACGACGGGATGCTCGATGTCTACGAGTTGGCGAACGGATTGGATCCGCTGGTGGATGATGCCGCCGGGGATCCGGACGCGGACGGCCTGAGCAACCGGCAGGAAGCCGTCGCGGGAACGAAGGCGCGGGTCGCAGACACGGATGAAGACGGTTTGGTGGA
>CAIMMI010000334.1 GCA_903842505.1 uncultured Verrucomicrobiota bacterium
CCTTCTCCGGTTCGAGTACGAGTACCGCCCTGCGGGCTGAGTACGGGTACGAGTACGAATCGAGCCCGGCTTGAAACTTGAATCTGAAAACTTGCGACTTCGGCCTCCCGCCTCTGCGCCCCTGCGGGAAAAAATCCCCGCCGGCACCGCGCCCCACCCCACAAATCCCCTAACCAGAAATCACCGGAGGCTGCTAACCTGGGTCCCAAGCGCCGACATGAATGAGATGAATCCCCAACCCATTCCCACACTCCCTCCGCCGATCCCGACGGAGTGGGAGTCGATCCTCAGGCCCTGCATCGAGAGGGTACGATCCCAATACCGCCTCAAGTGGAACGGACTCCACGGTGCCGGTCACTGGGCGCGGGTCCTTGAGAACGGGCTTCGACTGGCTGCGTCCACCCCTGGCATCCGCACCGACGTCGTGATCGGGTTCGCCGTGTTCCACGACTCGTGTCGATGGGATGACCTGGAAGATCCCCGGCATGGGGCGCGGGCTGCGCTCTGGGTGAGGCGCCTGCATGCCGAAGGGATCCTACCCCTCGACCGGGAGGGTCTCGCGCTGCTCGAAAAGGCCTGCCGAACGCACACCGGCGGACGGATCCCCGAGGCCCCAACCATCATGGCTTGCTGGGACGGCGACCGACTGGATCTGCCCCGGATCGCCGGAGTTGAGGTCCGCGTGGAATGGCTGGGCACGGCCTTGGCGCGCGATCCAGACTTCGTGCAGGCCGCGACCGCCCGCGCCTCCTCCCGGACCTTGCCCTATGGCCATCTTTTCAGTCACTGACGCCGTGGGCTACTGTCTTACGGTGCACCGCACGTTCGCGAGCTTGGGGTCCACCACTTGGGACTCAAGACAACAGGCAACACGCGGCACATTCCAAATTTGGGACGGGTGAAACCTGCAGATGCATCCGCCAACCGAGGCACTTCCCGCGTTATTAGGTTCCCGGACCTTTTCCAAGCTTTGAACCGACCCAAGAGCGGCCGGTTTGATGAAGTTTGGGGATTCAATCGGTTGATAACCATAGGCCTGTATTTGTTTCCCGCATTCCACCGATCTCCAACAGAAACAATCTCTCTTCAATTTCATCCAGGCTGTAAACTTGCGTTTTCCAAACCGTCGGGTCACCGAATCAAAATTGCCGCTCATGTCCAATCCTCCGTCCGTAAGTCCGGTCCCACCCAAGTTTGCCATCCTCATTCCCGAGGAGACGGTGGTTCGTTCCCAGGAATATCTGGAACAACTTCAAACAGGACGGTTGCAACCCGGAGTCCGGCTTCGTGGTGAGCTGAAGGGTTCGCTGGTACACTCGATGTCCCCGATGGAATTGCTGGGGAAACTGGTGGATACCAAGTCGCCCCAGATCTTTGCTGAGACAGCCGTATCCGGCGATGGATCCGATTGGAACCTGACCGAACTGGGTCTGTTGGGTGACATTTCGATAGCCATCCCGGTGACTGTATACGACGACGGCAACCATGGTTCACCAGGGCCCCACGATCCGCCGTTCCAGGGAACGTTGCTCTTCACTCCCGGGGCCCTTTTGCGGAACGGTCAACACTGCACACCTGCTGATTGGAACGAGGTCACGACGTCGGATCGCCACTTTTCCACAGAGGGCTACTACAACCTTTATAGACGCAGACTCCTTCCGGTCCTCCGCTACATCGACCGCCACGCCGGGAGGCCGAGATCCGCGCTCGTTACTGTACCCGGTCTTGGCTGCGGACAGTTTGCAGGACCTTACAGGGGACAGCTGGGAGACCGACTTCGCGCAGTCCTGCAACGACTCCTGACGGAGCACGGGGCCTCCTTGCCGAACCTGAAGGCCGTTTATTTCGATCCGTATAGCGAGTGTCAAAATGCTCGCGTAGAAATTGAGGGCATCTCGTTCATGGTGCGACCGCTGCGGCAACCCGGGAATGAACGGAAGTCGCAACTCTGCCGACCGACCGCGTACGGGGAGGAAGGCGACGACTTCTCCGAATGCTCCCTCTACAGCTTGGTCGCGTGGGACCATGTGTCCTGGCCTGGAAACGACTTCTTCGCGGGGTCGCGCTCCACCGACGACGGAGTGAAGGCTGCTGCTAGCGATTCCATGTTCACACTCACGGGTATCGAGGGGGCCTACAATGCTGGAGAGGGCATGTACCAACCGCCTCGGCCTTATCGTGATTGGGAGGCCGTTGTGCAGGAGGGCAAGCTCAGGCGGAATCTGCACCTTTGGAACCCAGCGGCCGTGTGGAGGTCGACGTCGTCCACCCCCGATTTTTAGCCGTTGCGCGAGGCTGTGCCGGGCCCGGGGTCTTCCGGATAGGGCAGCGGTTCGCACGAAGCGGTAGGGGCAAGTTTGCAACCACGATAGCAACGGCGACGACGATACAGCTTCCGTCCGCCCCCCTGCGCCCACCGCGCGCCGCTGGAGAGTCCCAAGTTTCAAGATTCAAGTTTCAAGGCTCCGAGGCGTACTCGTACTCCTACTCGTACTCGAACCCATGAACCCTCTCAGCAGACGAGAGTCCTTCTCCGGTTCGAGTACGAGTACCGCCCTGCGGGCTGAGTACGAGTACGAGTACGAAGCAAACCCAGCTTGAAACTTGAATCTGAAAACTTGCGACTTCGGCCTCCCCCCCGTGCGCCTCTGCCGCCCCGTCCGGGGCTGGTTTCCCTTCCCGCCGGGTCCCACGGCTGGCGCCGTGGGCTAAGCCG
>CAIMMI010000335.1 GCA_903842505.1 uncultured Verrucomicrobiota bacterium
ATGGCCTCGAGAACTCAGGCACGGTCCGTTTCGATGAGCTTCAGGCTTAGCCCTCGGCCTCCATACCGGCTGAATCCCCGGTCCAGCGTCACCAACTCGATTCCATAGGTGCAGGCGAACGCGGCGAGGAAGGAATCCATCCAGATCTTCGGAGACGCCGCCTCTGAAGTGGCGAAAATCTTCCAGACCGGATCCAGTTGAGGGGGTTCGGGGAGCCAGACGATTTGGGGCAGCGACAACAGTTCCTGCGTCTTCGACCACGCCTCGCGATTCGAAATGGGAGGACTTCCGTAGGCGGCCTGGATTGGCTGGGTGGTCAGCAACCGCATGAAGCTGGTCTGGGTTGCCCGGCAGAAAGCCAGCGGGCTTCCCGAGTCGGCGGCAGCGAAGAGGCGCTTGGTGGCCTGATGCGCCGGATGGGTGGCGAATGCCAACGCAAGCCAGACGCCGCTATCAAGAAGTTGTGTGGATGGACTCGAGGTCGGCTTGGGTCAAAGCCTGCTGCTCGAGGTTCTGGAGCTCTTCGATGGACATGCGGGTAGCAGGCGCCGCAGGGGATGAGGGGAAAAGCGGCAGAGTGATGGATCCGCGACGGCCAGCACTGAAGTCGGTGCCGACATCCGCCTTGCCGAGTCCGCGGCGAAGAAGCTCAGAGATGATTTCTGTGAGGTTCTTGCCCTCATTGACCGCCCGAAGCTTGATCTCCCTGAGGAGATCGGCCGGCAAATTGAGCGAAGTCTTCACCCTTTTAGAATTCTGGTTTTCCAACTTTCTGTCAAACCGCGAACGGATCGAGACCAACTCCTGGCCCGGTGGTTGGACCCACGCATCACACGACAGCCGGGACGGATTCCCCTGGCTTCGCCTCCTTCGCCGACACGGAAACCATCGGCGGCCCAAGCGGTCGGAAAATGACGATGGCGGAGGGAAACGGCGCAGGGAACTTGCCGCCCTCGAACGTCACTCGTCCCCGGATGAATCGGATTTCGCCCTTCATCACGTAGTCGTGCCACCAACGGGCGTCGGTGCGCGAGGGCAGGAGGGCCACGACCGTGGCTCCCTGAAGGTGGGTCTTGTAGGCCTTCTCCACCCACAGGCCGATCGCGCGCCCGTAGGGTGGATTCATGAAGACCGTGTGCTGGCTCCAGTCCTGGGCGAGGCCGTCCAGCTCGCGGGTGAAGAAATGCCGTCACTTCGCGTTGGTTGGGGTCGCTCAGGGATCCATAGTGAGCCCGAGTTCGTGGTCGAGTGCGGTGTAAAGCCATTGCGGCGTCGGCCATTCATCCGTTGCCGAACTGAAGAGGACCGGATTCAAGGCGCGCAGTGCCGTCTGGGACTGGAAACCAACGCCCTGGGCGACGACGTAACCGGCTCCTGTCGTGGTTGTGAAAGTCGGGTGTCCCGCGGGGCGGCGGTGTCTTGGGAGGGGAGGTTCTCCCGCAGGGGCGCGGAGGCGCGGAGGGGGACGGTTTTTTACAACGACGGGAGCGACGGGGAGCAAAGGGGAGAAGGCGGTTGGGGCGTCCCTGTCGTTGCTGTCGTGGTTGTGAAAGTCGGGGGTCCCGGCGGGGTGGCGGTGTCCGGGGAGGTGAGGTTCTCCCGCAGGGGCGCGGAGGCGCAGGGGGGAAGGTTTTTAACAACGACGGGAGCCACGGGGAGCAACGGGGAGGAGGGGGTTGAGGCGTCGCTGTCGTTGCTGTCGTGGTTGTTGAAATCGGGTGTCCCGCGGGGTGGCGCGGTCCGGGGAGGTGAGGTTTTCCTGCAGGGGTGCGGAGGCGCGGGGGGGGGAAGGTTTTTAACAACGACGGGAGCAAAGGGGGCAAAGGGGAGGTAATAGGGGTGTGATTGCCTGTGGACAAGGGGTGGATCATTTGTAGATTCCGCACATGCCTGTGACCACTGAACCGCCGAAGCAACCGTCGGGCAAGCTGAACCGCGGAGTCGGAGCGAAACGGCCGCGGTCACGTGCAAGGGGTGGTGGCGGGCTCAAGACGTTGAGAGGTGGAGTGATGGACGGGCACGTCGCTGCGGCCAACAACAACCCGCCCCACCAGGCCTTGATGATCCGCGCCCGGATCGCGGAACTGGAGGAGCAACTCCGAGCCCTGAATGTCGTGGATGTACCGAGGGTCGTCCTAACGGAGCTTCACGATACCGCGACTGGCCGGATCGATGCCCAGAAGGTGGCTGGATTCATGGGAGTTCCCCTCAAGCAACTCTCGGAAGGTCTCGGCCTGAACTACAAGGCGGTTCATCGCAGTCCTGCGGCGAGCGGTTTCCAGTCCGCCCTGCTCCCGGTGAAAAGGTTGCTGGAGCTTCTTCACGAATTCTTTGGGCCGGGCGAATCCATCCGAGTCTGGCTGAACGCGCCTCACCCGGATCTCGATGGGACGAGTGCGCTGGCGACGATTCTGGAGGGCAAGCCTGGGGCGGTCGTGCTGATCCTGGAGAATGCGTGGAACGGAGTGCCTGCCTGATGATGCGGGGTGGAAGACTGAAGGCGGCCCTCGGCCGGGTTGCGCTCGTCGCCGTCCGCGGGCCTTGGTTCAGGGTGGTGGCCCACCGGCACTTGCTGACGGCACCCGCTGGAAGGAGGGGAAAGCCCCAACCGTTGTGGGCCGGGGCATCGAAGATCAACGGGGCCCGGTTCACCCCCAAAGGGAGCTTTGATTCGCTTTATCTGGCGTTCGATCCTGTGACGGCGCTGCTCGAAGTGCAGGCGTTGGTGCTTCTGCCCGGCGCCACGGTACCACTCCGCACCGCGCCATGGACGCTGGTTACCGTGGACGGATCCGTCGGTCATGTGTTGGACCTGACCGATGCCAAGATCTTGGATGCGCTCGGCACCAACGAATCGGAAATCGGTGGGCCTTGGGTTAAGGTGACGGATCCTCCGACCCAGGAATTGGCCAAAGCCGCATATGATTCGCGTAGGATCTCGGGCATCAAGTACGGGTCGGCCAAGAATCCCGGCGGCTTCAACCTGGTGGTGTTCACAGACCGCCTTGGCATCTCGTCCATCGAACATCTGGAGGTTTACGACCCGGATGGGCATCTCCATCAACGCATCGGCGCTTGAGGAATCCAGCCCTCGACGCTGGATGCGGGGTCCCGCGGGGTGGCGCGGTCCGGGGAAGGGAGGTTCTCCCGCAGGGGCGCGGAGGCGCAGGGGGGGAAGGTTTTTAACAACGACGAGAGCGACGGGGAGCAAAGGGGAGGAGGCGGTTGGGGCGTCGGTGTCGTTGCTGTCGTGGTTGTTGAAATCGGGTGTCCCGCGG
>CAIMMI010000336.1 GCA_903842505.1 uncultured Verrucomicrobiota bacterium
CATCTGCGGGTGCCTGAAGTCCGGGAGCGCGGACGTGGACTTCCTCAACGGGCGACCACCCGGGACTTGCCCCGGAGCCCTTCCGCCGGGGATCGTCGTCCGTGCGTTTCCCCCGACTGAATCTCCGTCACGGAATGGCCGGCCTTGCCGGACTGCTGGGACTCGTCGTCGGCCGTGCCGCGGAGCCGACCGAGGAAGCCATCCGGAGCTTGCCACCCGCGCTCACCCGGCCCGTCGACTTCCATCGCGACGTCCAGCCGATCCTCGAGGCCTCCTGCGTGAAGTGCCATGGCCGCGGCAAGGCCAACGGTGACTGGAAGCTCGACACCCGGGACACCTTCCTTCAGCCCGGGGATCCCGGACCAGCCGCCCTCGTCGGGGACAGCGCCCGGAGCCACTTCATCCACCTGGTCGCCGGGACGGATCCCGATTCCGTCATGCCCAAGAAGGGCACGAAGCTGACGGCCGAGCAGGTGGGAATCCTCCGGGCCTGGGTCGACCAGGGATTGAAGTGGGATCCCAAGATCACCTTCGCCCAGCCCCCGCCGAACAACCTCGTGCCGCGGAATCCCGGGCTTCCCGCGGGCAAGTCCGCCCACCCGCTCGACCGGTTGCTGGAAGCCTATGCCGCCAATCACGCGGTACGCCTGGGCAAGCCGGTGGACGACCGGCAGTTCGCCCGGCGCGTGCACCTCGACACGGTCGGGCTCCTGCCGTCCCCCGAGGAGCTGGACGCCTTCCTGCGGGACCGGTCCCCCGACAAGCGGACGCGCCTGGTCCGGGGCCTCCTGGCGGACAAGCCCCGGTACGCGCAGCACTGGCTCACCTTCTGGAACGACCTCCTGAGGAACGACTACAAGGGCACCGGCTACATCGACGGCGGGCGCAAGCAGATCAGCCAGTGGCTCTACGCCGCGCTGCGCGACAACCTTCCCTACGACCGCTTCGTCCGGGAACTGGTCAATCCGACCGAGGCCAGCGAGGGCTTCACCAAGGGCATCGTCTGGCGCGGGACGGTGAACGCCTCGATGACGCCCTCGATGCAGGCGGCGCAGAACATCGGGCAGGTTCTGATGGGTGTGAACCTCAAGTGCGCCTCGTGCCACGACTCCTTCATCGACGACTGGCAGCTGAGCGACGCCTACGGACTGGCGGGCATCTATGCCGACGGCCCGCTGGAAATGGTCCTCTGCGACAAGCCCACCGGGAAGACCGCGCCCTTGAAGTTCCTTTTCCCCGAGCTGGGCGCGGTGGATCCCAAGGCGCCGCGGTCCAACCGCCTGGAGCAGCTGGCCGGCATCATCACCCGCCGCGAGAACGGCCGGCTGTCCCGCACGGTGGTGAACCGGCTTTGGGCCCGCCTGCTCGGACGCGGGCTCGTCGAGCCGCTGGACGTGATGCAGAACCCGGCCTGGAGCCCGGAGCTGCTCGACTGGCTGGCCGAGGACCTGGTGACCCACCAGTGGGATCTCAAGCACACGCTGGAACTCATCCTGACCTCCCGCGCCTACCAGCTTCCCGGGGTCAACCTGACGGAGAAGCCCGACCCGGCCTTTGTCTTCACCGGGCCGGCGGTACGTCGCCTGACGGCGGAACAGTTCCGGGACGCCCTGGGTTCGCTCACCGGAGTCTGGCAAGAAAAGCCCGAAGGCGGCCTCGACCGGCTGTTGCTCGATCGGGTCGGGAATCGGCGCACCGAGGCCCAGGCCTTCTGGATCTGGGGAGACCTGCACGGCGCTTCCGGCGTCGCCCCCGGCACCAACGTCTTCCGCAAGTCGGTGGTCCTCGAGGAGGTCCCGGCCGAGGCGACCCTCTTCCTGCATGTCGACAACTCGGCCCGGGTCTTCGTCAACGGAGAACGGGCCAAAGGCACCGAAGCCTCCGACTGGAGCCAGGCCAGCCTCTACGACGCCCGTCGGCTCTTCCGGACTGGCACCAATGTGGTGACCGTCGAGGCGATCAATGGTGGCGAGGGGGCCAATCCTGCCGGACTCCTGCTCTACGGGCGGATCCGGCTGGCCGGATCGAAAGGATCCCAGATCCGCGACTTCGCCTCCGACGCCTCCTGGTCGGTCCTGACGAGGCCCGGTTCCGACTGGAAGACCACGGATTCGACGGCCGGCTGGACCGTTGCCCAGGTTCTCGGTGATCCGGGGCTCGCCCCATGGAACGTGGCCGAGGCCTTCACGGCCGCGGTGTCCGGGCAGGCCTTGTACGGGAACATCCGGTCCTCGCTGACTTCTGCCGATCCCTTGGACCTCGCGCTGGGACGTCCGAACCGCGAGCAGGTCACCACGGTGCGCCCGTCCACGGCCACCACGATCCAGGCCCTGGAGCTGACCAACGGCGACACGCTATCCAAGCTGTTGAAGCGGGGCGCGGAACGGCTGGTGGCAGGCCAACCGGAAGGACGTGCCCTCGCCGACCGGGTCTTCCGCCAGGCCCTGAGCCGTCCGCCCACCCGTGCCGAGCTGGCACTGGCCCTGGAACTGATCGGACGGAAGCCGCGGACCGAGGGGGTCGAGGACCTCCTCTGGAGCGTGGCCATGCTGCCGGAGTTCCAGCTCACCTTCTGAACCCACCGAGAACCTGAACGATGAAGACCCCTGATTTCACCCGCCGCGACTTCGTGAAGGGCCTCAGTGCCGCGACGCTGGGCGCGCTGGCCGCCGGATACCCGCGGCAATTGCTCGGCGAGGAGCCGGGAGAGAAGATCGCTGCGACCGCCGACACCGTGATCGTCCTCTGGATGGGCGGGGGCATGGCGGCCACCGAGACCTTTGATCCGAAGCGGTACACCCCCTTCGAGAAGGGGATGAACCCGAACACGGTGCTCTCCACCTTCCCGTCGATCCCGACGGCGGTCGACGGCATCCGGTTCAGCGAGGGTCTGGAGAAGGTGGCGAAGGTGATGGACCGGGGGACGCTGATCCGGAGCTACACGGCCGGGGACCTGGGGTTCATCCTTCATTCCCGCCACCAGTTCCATTGGCACACCGGCTATGCGCCGCCGCAGTCGGTGGCCTGCCCACACATCGGCGCGATGATCGCGCGCACGCTGGGCCCGCGGGATCCGGCGGTGCCGGCCTTCATCAACATCGGCCAGCGGTTCGATGGCGGTGAGAGCGAGGAGTTGAAGGCGTTCACGACGGCGGGATTCCTGGGCAGCGAATTCGGCCCGTTCAACGTTCCGTTCCCGGACGCCGCCAAGGACGTCGTCACGCCGCCGGGAGGAATGACCCCGGGTCGGTTTGAAAGCCGGGATCGCCTGTACCGGAAGCTGCTGGCGGCATCGCCGGTCGGGCAACTGGGAAGCACCCAGCAGCGCGAGTCGCTGGTGCGATCGATGGACAATGCGCACCGGTTGCTCGCGTCGCCGTCGGCCAAGGCGTTTGATCTTTCGCTGGAGAAGCCGGAGACCGTGGCGAAGTACGTGCCGGGCGGATGGGATTTCAGTCGTCGTCTGGGAGGCGATTTCAACCGGGACGGCAACTACGAGCGGAACAACATCCAACGGTTCGGCCTGGGCTGCCTGTTGGCGCGGCGGTTGGTGGAAGCCGGGGCGCGCTATGTCGAGGTGACGACCGAGTACATCCCGTTCCTCAACTGGGACACGCATGAGCAGGGGCATGAGAAGCTCGTCCTCATGAAGAAGGCGATCGACGGAGCGGTGGCGCAGTTGGTCCTGGATCTGGAAGAGCGGGGGATGCTGGACCGGACCTTGGTCGTCCTCGCGTCGGAGTTCAGCCGCGACATGATGCAGGAAGGCAAGCCGGACAAACCGATCCAGAACCAGGTGCCCGTGCCCGAGAAGATCGAGTCGATGACGCACTACGGCATGCATCGGCACTTCACGGATGCGGGGTGCGTGCTGATGTTCGGTGGCGGGATGAAACGGGGTCACCTCCACGGCCTGACCGCGGACGAGCGCCCGTGCAAGACGATCAAGGATCGCGTCGTGATCGAGGATCTCCACGCCACGATGTATCGGGCGATGGGCATCTCGCCCAAGCTCGCGTACGACATTGAACAGCGACCCTTCTACGTGACACGGGACGGCACCGGGAAACCGATCGCGGACCTGTTCGCGAAGTCGATCTGAGCCTGGGATTTTGGGGGGTGGCGGAGTGGGGCGGTCCACAGATTTCACAGATTACACCGATGGGCGGGGACAGGGGGGTGGGCTCTCCTGGCCGGTTCCTGATCCGTGTAATCGGTGTAATCGGTGGACCCAGGGGCCCTCGCCCGAGTGGGATCGCGGTGATCTGCGGTCAGCGGGCGAACGGGTTGGACCCGGTGGGCTTCGCGGACTTGATGGTGCGCTTGGCGGTGGGGTGTGAGTCGGAGGCGAGGATGCCCCACGTGAGCCAGATCCAGCCCACCGGGATGTGGAGCACCTGGGAAACAAGGATCCCCGGCAGGCGAATCATGCCGCAGGCGTAGGCGGCGAGGCCACCGGCACCGACGGCAGCGCCAACGAGCAGGGCGACTCCGGCCATCTTCCAGACGGATGCCGTGCCCAGGGCGTGACCGGTGATACGGGCGAAGAGCCAGGCCGGGATCACATAGGCCGTGGCGAGGGACCACCACGAAATCAGGAGGAAGAGGGCCGTTCCAATGCCCGCCAGGATGGAGATGGGAAGTTTCCAGGCGTTCCAGGTGGCGGTGGCCGGGATGCGCCCGAGGTCGAGATTCCAGATGGATGGATAGGGCTGTTCCACATGGCCGAAGGCGCCTTCGAGGCGGAGGCCGCGTGGGCTGAGTTCGAGCTGGAGGTCCGCGGTTTGTCCGGGCGCATCCTCCAGCAGGGAGGCTGAGGGCTGGACGACAAGGCTGAGCCAAGGGTTCTCTGCCAGACGGACCGAGTTGGTCCCGACCCACTGCAAGCGACCGGCCGCGAGGGGGGCGGATTCGGGCAGTTGGGTCAGGCCCTGTTCGATGACCGGGAACCAACAGAGTCGGAGCGAGACCACGAGGAGCAGCCCAATGCCGACGGCCGCCGCCAATTGGAATGAAAGGACGCGGGCCAGGCTCGCGCCTCCAAACGCGGCCAAGCCAGTCCCCGTCAGCGGTTGCCAGGCCCCGACGAAGATCCGGATCCGCTCCATGAAGCCAGGCTTGGCCTTTTCCGGTTCCGACACGGGGAGAGCTTGCGGGAAACACGGGCCGGTTGGGGAGTTCCAAGTTTCCCAGCCCATCGGGAAACTGGGGGCCGGGAACTGGAAACTCCCCAACGGCGGCGCGCCGTCTGACACTGCCCCGCGTCCAACGGGGCCTGGGTTGGGATGCGCCGCAACCCGGCGCTCGATCAGGCCTTCGGCGTCAGGACCTGTGCCAGGAGTTCGTTGAGGCGCTGGAGCATCGGACGCGGGTCCTCGAGAAGGCCGGCTGCCATGCGGGCGTTGTCGTACATCTGCGCCGCGGCCTTGGCGGCGAGGTCGGGATCCTGATGACGGATCTGCTCGAGCCGGGCGACGAGCGGGTGCCGCGGGTTGAACTCGAAGTCGGGTTTGACGTCGGGTGCGTCCTGGCGGTCGCGGTTCATGGCCTTGAGCGTGCGGCGCATGGTGCCGGTGAGGTAGTGGTCGCGTTCGACGGCGAGGGCGGGGCTCGTGGCGAGCCGCTTCGAGGTGGTCACGTTGTCGACGGAGTCCCCGAGCGTGGACTTGAGCCAGCCGGCGAGCAGGCCGGCCTGTTCGTCATTGAGTTGGCCTTCGACGGGGTCCTGCGTGGGCACCTCGAGCTCGGCACGTTCGGCGGCCACGATGGCCTTGCCGTCAAACTCGCGGACGCGGTCGAGGACGAATTCATCGGCGGACTCGTTCAGGAACAGGACCTCGAACTTTCGCGCGGCGAAGACCTCGTAGTAGGGAGAGGACAGCGCTGCCTCGCGGGAACCGGCGATCACGTAATAGATCTCCTTCTGGTCCTCGGGCATGCGGCTGACGTACTCGGCCAGGCTGGTGCGCTTGCCGGCGTCGACCGTCGACGACTCGAAGCGCAGGAGCTTGGCGAGGGCATCGCGGTGTTCGTTGTCCGCAAGGATGCCTTCCTTCAGGCAACGCTGGTACTGGACGTAGAACTTGTCGTAGGCCTCGGCGTCCTTGCCGGATTCCTCGGCGAGGAACTTGAGGAACTTCGACGTGAGCGCGCGGTTGAGGCGCTTCATCAGGGTCGAGTCCTGCATCCGTTCGCGGGAGACGTTGAGGGGGATGTCCTCGCAGTCGACGGCGCCCTTGAGGAACCGGAGCCATTCGGGGAAAAGGCCTTTGGCCTTGGGTTCGATGAGGACCTTCCGGCAGTGGAGGTTGACCTCGGATTCGACACGGGTGAGGCCGAGGGTCTCCAGGTTCTGGGCGGGGACGAACAGCAGGGACTGGATGCTGAGGGGGCCGTCGGTCGTGAAATGGAGGCGGTAAAGAGGCGTCTCGGAATCGTGCCCGATGAACTTGTAGAACTCGCGATACTCGTCCTCGGTGACCTCGGCCTTGTTCCGGGCCCAGAGGGCCTGGACGGTGTTGAGGCGGCTGCCGTCGATCTCGATGGGGAACGAGACGAAGTTCGAATAGCGACGGACGATGCCCTCGACGCGTTCCTTCTCGGAGAACTCCCGGGTGTCATCCTTGAGCTCCAGGACGATCTGCGTGCCGCGGGGCAGGTCGGAGGCGGGTTCGATGACGTAACCGCCGGCGCCCTCGCTGGTCCAGCGCCAGGCGGGTTCGCCGGGTTGATGGGACTGGGTGAGCACGGTGACCTTCTTTGCCACCATGAAGGCCGAGTAGAAGCCAACGCCGAACTGGCCGATCAGGCCGGCATCCTTCTTCTGGCCATCGGCAACGGCCTTGAGGAACGCCTTGGTACCCGAATGGGCGATGGTACCGAGGTTCTTGACCAGTTCGTCCCGGGTCATGCCTACGCCCGTATCCGCGATGGTCAGCGTGCCGGCGTCCTTGTCGGCCCGGATCTGGATGCCGATCGCGGCCTCGGGTTGGAGGATGGCTGACGTGCCGCCGGCCTGGAGGAACCGGAGCTTCTCGCAGGCATCCGCTGCGTTGGAGACGAGTTCGCGGACGAAGACCTCGCGGTCGGTGTAAAGGGAGTGGATGACGATATCGAGAACCTGCTGGATCTCGGCCTGGAACGTATGGGATTCGGTCTGGCTCATGTTCTTTCAGTAAGTCGCGTCAATTCCTGCTCAAGCGAGGCCCACGAGGCCTCCGGAAAGCAGGACTTTTAGTCGTACACGGGTCGAGGATGTCAAGCCGGGCATGCATCGGTGGGGGAACGCGGCCGCACCTGGACACGGCCCACGGATCCGGTGGAGCGAGACTCCGTCGATCCGCTCCGGGGATCGGAGTTCTCAGGTTCAGGTTTGAAACAGGCCAAAATTGGCTCGTGAGGGCACTGAATCCATCGCGTAAGCCTCCCGGCGACCATGGCCGCGTCTGGGATCGGGCATCTGGGAACGGGCAATTCAGCGCCACGCCGGAGGCGTTGAAGCCGGTACGGGTTGGCCGAGGAACGAGGCCTTCGACTCCCGTTCGTACTCGTACTCGTACTCAGCCCGAAGGGCGGTACTCGTACTCGAACCACCGTGTCCTACCCTCGACTCCATTTCAGGTTCCCATCGGCTCGAGTACGAGTACGAGTACGAGTACCCCGCCTCGCACATCCATGGCGAAGGGACCCGCATTTCCGCACGCCATGTCCCCAACGCCGGAGGCGTTGAAGCCGGTACGGGTTGGCCGAGGAACGAGGCCTTCGACTCCCGTTCGTACTCGTACTCGTACTCAGCCCGAAGGGCGGTACTCGTACTCGA
>CAIMMI010000337.1 GCA_903842505.1 uncultured Verrucomicrobiota bacterium
CCGGACGGCAAGCCCGGGGACGCTGCGAAGGAAGGCGACCAGAAGGATGCCGCCAAGGCGGACTTCCTGAAGGAATCGAAGGCCGACGGCATAGTCTATCTCTTCGGTGATTCGGACTTCGTCTACGATTCGTTCTGCGTGCAGATCGACCGGATGTTCCGGGTGGCGACGCCATTCAATGGCAACCTTGCCCTGGGGCAAAACCTGGTGGAACAGATTGCCGGTGACTCGAGCCTGATCGGGGCTCGGAGCCGGGCGTCGGTGCGCCGCCCGTTCACGGTGGTGCAGCAGAAGCAGGCGGAGGCGAGCAAGCGCTACCAGAAGGAGATCGCCCAGTTCCAGAAAGAGGTGGACGAGGCGAGTGCGAAGATCTCGGAGATCCAGAGCAAGAAGGAGGGGAACCAGAAGTTCATCCTCTCGCCCGAAGCGAAGATCGAGTACGACAACCTCAAGAAGAAGCAGACTGAGGCCAATCGCCACCTGCGCAAGGTGCGCAAGGATCTCCGCCAGGATGTGGAGTCGCTCGAGTTCAAGAGCAAGGTCCTGAACATCGTTGGGATGCCGGCCATCGTGGCCTGCACCGGGATCGGACTGGCGCTGGCGCGCCGGCGTCGGACCGCAGCCCGCTAACCCCAGAATCCAGCTGCTACCATGAAGGGAAAACAACTCCTGATCCTGATCGCCGCGCTCCTCGTCCTCGGGGGGGCGGGCCTGTACCTGCGTCGCCAGGACGATGCCAAGCTCACCGGTTCCCGCGTGGGCATGGGCCAGAAGGTCCTCGGCGAATTCGACATCAACAGCGTGGCTGGCTTCCGGATCCGCGCTGGTTCCAACCAACTCAACGTGGTTCGCGAAGGCGACGCGTGGGTTGTTCGAGAGCGCGCCAACTACCCGGCGAGCTTCGCCAACCTGGCCGATTTCCTGCGCAAGCTGGATGACCTCAAGGTCACTCGCCCCCTCGAGGTGGGTCCGTCCCGCCTCGCCGCGCTCGACCTGGTCGCACCGGACCAGGGCAATGGCGTTCAACTGGAACTTCTGGCTGCGGACGGCAAGGCCTTGCGGTCACTGCTGCTGGGCAAGAGTCACAGCAGGGCTGGAGCGGAGGATAATTCGCAGGCAGGTGGCGGCGGGATGGCCAACGGTCGCTACCTCATGGTCGGCGGCGACATCAAGACAGCGGCGGTGGTCTCCGATCCCCTGAACAATGTGGAGACCCGGCCGGAAGAGTGGCTCGACAAGGAGTTCTTCAAGGTTGAGTTGCCCCGGCGTGTCGAACTCATCCGTCCTGAAGCGACCAACAGCTTCGTCCTGTCCCGGACCAACGAGTTCAGCGAATGGCAACTCGCGGATGCCAAGCCCGAGGAGAAGGTCGAGGCCTCCAAGACCAGCTTGTTTGGCAGTGTCCTGAGCGCTCCGACCTTCACCGACGTCCGTGTGAATCCAGATGTGGCGGCGCTCGGACTCGACAAGCCGGCGTTGGCGAAGATCACGACGACCTCGGGATTCAGCTACGAGATCAAGGTCGGCAAGGTCCAGGCCAACGACGAATATCCCATTCAGCTCTCGGTCTCCGCCGAGCTTCAGAAGGAGCGCGTCCCGGGCAAGGACGAGAAACCGGAGGACAAGGAGAAGCTCGACAAGGAGTTCAAGGACAAGCTCGCCAAGCTGGAGCAAAAGCTGAAGGCAGAGCAGGGCTACGCCAAGTGGACCTACATCGTCAGCAAGTGGACGATCGAGCCGATCCTGAAGAACCGTTCCGATCTCTTTGCCGACAAGAAGGCCGAGGGAGCAGGGCCGGGGGACGGTGGAGTTCCTCCCGGGTTCAACATTCCGGGCCTGAACCTTCCCGGCGCTGGTGGGTTGCCCAACCTGAAGTAACCGAGGCGGACTGTTTCAGGGGCGGCGATGCCTGCGGGCTTCGCCGCCCTTTTTCATTCCGGGACCAAGCTCCGTCCGCGGCGGGGCGGCTCGGGTCAAGTCCGGTCAGGAGGATGATGCACCTCAGGTCGCGAGCAGTGCTGCCGCGTCGATGCCGCGGAGTTCGAACAACCGGCGGATGGTGTCCTCGATCAGGTTGTTGGGGCAGGAGGCTCCGGCGGTGATGCCTACCGTGACGGGACCCTCGAGCGGAAGCCAGTTACCGGTCTGGACCTCCTCGGCGATGTGTTGGTTCCAGTGCTCGATGTGGGCGGCGGACTCCATCTTGGCGGCGTTCTTGATGAAGTAGGTGGGGAGGACCTTCTCACCCATTTCCGCGAGGTGGGAGGTGTTCGAGGAATTGTATCCACCCACGACGATCAGCAGATCCATCGGTGTCTTGAGCAGCTTCTGGAGGGCATCCTGCCGGTCCTGGGTGGCGCCGCAGATGGTGTCAAACACACGGAAGTGTTCGCCGACCGATTCGACGCCGTAGCAACGTTCCATCGCAGCACGGATCCGTCGTTGGACCTCCTCGGTTTCGCCGCGGAGCATGGTGGTCTGATTGGCAACGCCCACGGACTTGAGATGGAGGTCCGGATCGAAGCCGGGCGAGTAAGCACCCTTGAAACGTTCGAGGAAGGCAACGCGGTCGCCGCCGTGCTCGATGTAGCGGCAGACCTCATCCGTCTCCACGAGATCATAGACGACGAGGTAATGGCCGGTTCCGTAGGCCGTGGCCTGCGACGTGGTGGCCTTGGTTTCCTCGTGGCGGGCCTTTCCATGGATGATGCTGGTCACCCCATCCTTGCTGTAGCTCCGGACGCGCTTCCAGACGCTCATGACGTCGCCGCAGGTCGTGTCGACGGTCTGGCACCCTTGTTCTTCGATCCTTCGGCGGGTGGCGACCTCCGTGCCGAACGCCGGAATGAGCACCACGTCGTCCGGGCCGAGGCCGAGTCGGGCGAGTTCGTCGTCGGCAGGTTTAGGCGAGATCGAGACGATCCCCAAGTTGCGGATCTGGTCGTTGACCTCGGGGTTGTGAATGATTTCCCCAAGCAAAAAGATGCGGGCCGGAGCCGGGAAGCAACGGCGGGCTGCGTAGGCGAGATCGATCGCCCGTTCGACGCCATAGCAGAAGCCAAATTCCTTCGCGAGCTTGATGGTCAACCCACCGTGAGACAGTTGGCCGCCTTGTGCCCGGATCCGCTCGACGAGTTCGGAACGGTAGTGTGCGACGACCTGGGCGGCGACGGCTTCCATGACGCCGGGACGGCGCAGGTTGACCCGCTTGGGGGCTGGCGGAGTGGCGGGCGATTCGATGGCCATGACGCGACGAGGTTAGCGGAGACCCGTGGCGAGTCGAGCCGACGTTGTGTGAGCACCACTTAAAGGGTTTCCCTGCCGGTGGGGCGTTCCGGAGTTTGAAGTTTGAAGCCGGAGCCGGAGCCGGAGCCGGCCTTGATCTTGAAACTCGGGACTGCCCGACCGGCTCGTGGGGACACTCGCCCCACCAGAGCCTACGATTCACGGGGTGGGGCGAGACTCCGTCGAGCCGTTCCAGAGTCCGAAGTTTTCAGATTCAGGTCAGCAGAAGGGATTCTCGAACCGGCATTTGACACAGGGTGTCCCCGGCGGGAAGGATGACAAACCGTTCCAGCCCGGTTCATGGCCACTTCCTCCTCTTTCTTTGGGTCTGCCCGCCGGGATATCCCAGCGGGCCTTGTGGTTTTTCTGGTCACGCTGCCTCTCTGCCTTGGAGTTGCACTCGCATCGGGAGCTCCCCTCATGGCTGGGGTCGTCGCCGGGTTGATCGGTGGCGTGGTGGTCGGGTGGTTGTCCGGGTCCGAATTGTCCGTCAGCGGTCCGGCGGCCGGGTTGGCTGTCGTCGTCCTCGCGTCGATCCAGGAACTGGGAGCGTACGAGAAGTTCGCGTTGGCGGTCATGATCTCGGGCGGTTTGCAGTGGGGTATGGGGGCGTTGAAGGCCGGTGCGATCGGTAACTTCATCCCGAACTCGGTGATCAAGGGGATGCTGGCGGCGATCGGTCTTGTCCTGATCCTGAAGCAACTGCCGCATGCCATGGGGGATGACCGGGACTTCGAAGGAGATGAGTCGTTCCGCCAGGCGGACCAGTTGAACACCTTCAGCGAGATCCTGGCGTCCCTCCAATCCGTCCATGCCGGCGCCCTGCTGATCTCGGTGACTTCGTTGCTGATTCTTTGTGTCTGGGAGACAAAGCGGGTTCGGGCCTTCCGATGGTCAGGCGTTGTGCCCGCAGCGCTGGTGGCGGTGGTCTTCGGGACCCTGATGAACGAGGCCTTCGTGGCTTGGGTGCCCTCCCTCGCGCTGGGAGCGGGAAAGGATCACCTGGTGAGACTCCCGGTGGTGGAGTCCCTGGGGCAATTCCTGGGCCTGTTCCACTTGCCGCAATTCGGATCGGTCCTCGACCAGGGCGTGTGGAAGGTTGCAGCGACGATCGCCATCGTGGGGAGCCTGGAAACCCTCCTGTGCATCGAGGCCACCGACAAGTTGGACCCGGAGAAACGGATCTCGGATCCGAATCGCGAATTGCGGGCCCAGGGCATTGGCAATGCGTTGTCGGGCCTTCTGGGCGGGTTGCCCATCACCGCCGTGATCGTGCGCAGTTCGGCGAATGTTTACGCGGGGGCGCGGACCCGGATGTCGACGATGGTTCACGGACTGCTGTTGCTGGTGGCCCTGCTGTTTCTGGTCCGTTGGATGAACCGCATTCCGTTGGCGGCGTTGGCAGCGGTGCTGCTGGCAGTGGGCTACAAGTTGGCCTCGGTGAAGGTCCTGAGCCAGATGTGGCGGCAGGGCATGGGTCAGTTCCTGCCCTTTGCGGTGACACTGGGTGCCATCGTCATGACGGATCTGCTGAAGGGGATCTGCTGCGGATTGGTGGTTGGTGTGTTCTTCGTGATGAGGTTCAATCACCGCTCGGCAGTGACCTTGGTGAGCGAGGGTCGGGACTGGATGCTGCGCTTCAACAAGGATCTTTCCTTCATCAACAAGCAGGAACTGAAGCGGCGTTTGCGGGAGGTGCCGGACGGAGCGCGTTTGATCGTGAACGGGACGAAGGCGCTCTATGTGGACCGGGACGTCTACGAGACCCTTGAGGAGTTCCAGACGGCGGCGAAGTATCGACGGATCGAGATCGAGTACCACGATGTTTTCGGCAAGGAACTGTTCCAGAGATGAACCCTGATCCCCCCCAGAAAATGGAGAGCTATCGACGCCTGCTGCTGAACAACAAGGCGTGGGTCGAGGACAAGTTGAACCTTCGGCCGGACTTCTTCTCGCGACACTCCCTTTCCCAGAGCCCTGAGTTCCTATGGATCGGGTGTTCCGACAGTCGCGTTCCCGCCGAGGAAATCACCGGGGTGGAACCTGGGGACCTGTTCGTGCACCGCAATATTGCGAATCTGGTCATCCACACCGACTTCAACATGCTCAGTGTGGTCCAGTATGCCGTGGAGGTCCTCAAGGTGCGTCACATCATCGTGTGCGGGCACTATGGATGCGGTGGCGTGAAGACGGCGCTTTCCCGGCAACACCTCGGCCTGATCAACAAGTGGCTCCGGCACATCAAGGATGTTTACCGACTGCATTCGGCGGAGTTGGACGCCATCCCTGACGAGCAGAAGCGGAGTGAACGATTGATCGAGTTGAATGTCAGCGAGCAGGTGCATCATCTCGCCGAACTCTCCTTCGTTCAGCGGGCCTGGAAGGTGCATGGCCGCCCCATGCTTCACGGGTGGATCTACGACATCCACTCCGGCCACATCAAACAGGTGAAGAAGGTCGACCCCGGCCAACTTCCCCACGACATCTACGTCTACGAGTTCCCGGAATTGGAGGAGGGAATCTCTTAGGCGGATGGATCAGGCAGAGCCAACCATCCAATCGAGGATGGCCTTCTGGGTATGGAGGCGGTTTTCGGCCTCGGTGAAGATCGTGTTGGCGTGAGCCTCCAGAGTGTCTTCGTCGATCTCCTTGCCCCGGTAAGCCGGCAGGCAATGCATGACCAACGCGCCGGGCTTGGCCGCCTGCACCAGTTCACGGTTGATCTGGTAGCCGGACAGTTCAGCGATCCGCTTGGCAGCCTCGGCCTCCTTGCCCATCGACACCCAGACGTCCGTGTAGAGGAGGTCGGCCCGGCGTGCGGCGAGTCGGACATCCTCAATCAATTCCACCGTGCCAGACCCGACCTGGAGGCGCTCGGTCACGGATCCGGGGTTCCGCGCCCAATCCGCATCTTCCCCGGCACCGGCTCTTCGGAGGATCCCGGGCGACGGCCAGTAGGCCCGCGGGGCGGCGAGACGGAGCTCAAAGCCCAGACGGGCTGCAGCAAAGATCCAGCTGGCGGGAACGTTGCAGGCGGCGTCGCCCACGAACGTGACGACCTTGCCTTCGATGGATTGGCCGCTCAGTTCCTCGAAGGTGAAGATGTCGGTCAGGATCTGGCACGGGTGTTCGTCGTCCGTGAGGGCGTTGACGGTGGGAATTCCGGAGAACTGGGCGAAGTCTTCGACATCCTGCTGGGCGAAGGTTCGAATGACCGCGCCGTGGATCATGCGGCCCAGCACCCGGGCGGTATCCTTGATCGGTTCGCCGCGTCCCAACTGGATGTCCGAGGCGCTGAGGAACATCACGTTGCCACCCAGTTCACGGATGCCGACTTCGAAGCTCACCCGCGTGCGGGTCGAGGATTTCGAGAAGATCAGCGCCCAGGTCTGGCCGGCCAGGGGGCGTTCGTGGGAGGCACGGTTCGACTTGAAATGCCCGACCCGGTTCAGGATCGCGCGCATTTCCGAGGCCGGGAGCTTCTCCAGGCTGAGCAGATGCTTCATGACTCAAAGGGACCGGGCGGCCAACGCTGCTGCGCGGGGCCGCCCGTAAAACGAGGACGCTACTAAAGCCGATCCGTCTGCGTCACGTTAAATTACCGTGTCGCACGTCATCCGATGCGCATCCCGACACTGCCCCCGGGAAGCGGGTGTTGGCCGGATTCCGCCGGACGGGCATTCTCACCGGATCTGGCATGAAGCTTAATCGAATCCTTGCGCATTTCCTGCTGACGGTAATGGCCATCAGCCTCCCGTTCGGCGGTGTTCGATCGGATGAACCCAAGAACCATGACTTTGACGTGGTCCGCACCGAGGATGCCGTGCCGCCGTATCAGTTGCCGCCGCTGCTGGTGACGGTCGAGGGCCATCCGGTCCGCACCCCGCAGGAGTGGGTCCAGCAACGGAGGCCTCAATTGCTCAGCCTTTTTGCCAACCTCATCTACGGCGTCGTACCGGAGCCAGAGATCCCGGTTCGAACGACGTTTGAGGTCATACGGACTGACCCCGCCTACATGGATGGAACCGCCGTCCGGAAGGACGTTCGGATCCGCTTCGAGAACTCGAAAGGATCCGCCGAGCTCCAGATCCTGGTCTTCACGCCGAAGGGGACGACGAATCCCGTGCCCGCTTTCCTGCTCCACAGCTTCGGCGGAACGCGCGACGACGGACACGATGCCAGCCCCGACAAGAAGGGATTCACCCGGAATGGACTTCCGCTGGGAGAGTTTTTCTCGCGCGGATTCGGGTTTGTGGTGGTGCCCCAGTCGGAATTGGTGAAGCACAATGAGGTCGAGTTCCTGAAGGGCGTCCATCCTCTGTTCTACCGCACGGGCCAGAGTTTCCCGAAGGCGAACGAGTGGGGCGTGATTGCCACGGTGTCCTGGTCCGCCTCGCGGGCACTGGACTACCTGGAGACGGATCGCGACGTCGATGCGCGTCGGGTGGTGGCGATCGGGCACTCGAAGATGGGGAAAGCGGCGCTCTGGACGGCGGCGCAGGACGAGCGGTTCGCCATGGCGATCCTGGCGCAGAGTGGTTGTGGGGGAGCGGCGCTGTGGAAGCGGAACTTCGGCGAGAATCTGGAGAAGATGGTGACGCGCTTTCCGTACTGGCTGTGCCGCAATGCCGCCAAGTTCGTGCGGAACGAAGAAGATCTACCCGTGGATCAGCACATGCTGATTGCCTGCGTCGCACCGCGACCGGTCTACGTTGCCAGCGGTTCGGAGGATCTGTGGGCCGATCCCCGGGGCGAGTATCTCTCAGCCTTCCATGCCAGTCCGGTCTACCGCTTGCTGGGACGGAGGGGATTGGACTCCGAGGCGTCGCCGGCGGTTGACCGGGTCGTGGGCGACGACTCCGTGGGCTACCACAACCGGGCGGGTGGGCATTCGGTCGAGATGTTCGATTGGCTCCGGTTCCTGGAGTTCGCGGGGAAGCATCTGCAGAAGCCTTGACCTGAGAAGGTGGAAACAGGACCGCCCCCGGGGTAGCCGAGGGCGGTGGGGAGAGGATCGGAAGAGTCGCCCTGGGCGAACCCGTATCCTTACTTCTTCTGCTGGGCTTCCTTCTCCTTCTGGAGGCGCTCCGCGTCGGAGGACTTGATCACCTCGATCTTGGCGCCCTTCTCGAGTTCGGCCTTGGAGGGAACCTTGATGATGTCGCTGGTGACGACCGGTTGCGCGGCGGCGGCCGGGGCGTTGGTGGTCTTGCCCTGGATGCCGAGGAGTTCGACCTCGAAGGTGAGGGTGGCGTTGCCGGGAATGCGGGGAGGGCTGCCGTTGGTGCCGTAGGCGAGGTTGGCCGGGATGAAGAACTGCCACTTGGAACCGACGTTCATCAGTTGCAGGCCCTCGGTCCACCCCTTGATCACCCGGTTGAGGGCGAACTTGGCCGGCTCATTGCGGGTATAGGAGGAGTCGAATTCCTTCCCGTCGAGCAGGGTGCCGCGGTAATGGCAGACGACGGAGTCTTCGGCCGTTGGCTTTTCGGTGCCGTCGCCCTTCTTGACGATCTTGTACTGGAGGCCAGAGGGCAGGGTGACGACGCCTTCCTTGGTGCGGTTGGCGGCGAGGAAGTCCTGGCCTTCCTTGAGGCTCTTCTCGGACTCAACGCGACGCTTCTCCTCGGCCTTCTTGTTGACCTCGTATTGCATCGCGGAAAACACCTTCCGGAGTTCGTCCTTGGTGAGGACGGGCTTCTCACTGACCCACTCGGTGAAACCGCGGGAGATGGCGTCGTTCGGGGCGTCGTAGCCCATCTTCCGGACGCGCGAGACCATGTCGTCGGCGATCATGGCACCGAGGACATATCCATTGCGTTCTTCGTCGCTCTTGAACTTGGCGGCGATCTCGGGCGGCACCGTGGGAACGGCGTTCGTGGGCGAGCCGGGGACCTGGGCAACGGCTTGAAGGCCGGCAGCCAGACTGATGGCGAGCAGATAGGGCTTCATGGTTCGAATCTTCAACTGTTCCCGCACCGGTCGCAGTTTTTGTATTCAGCCGGGCAGGTGAACGGGAAGGTGTTTAGCAGTGGCTTGCATGGAAGTCTAGGGGTTGGGTGGTTGCCAAGGACACGGCCGGGCGTTATCTCCCCGGGTACATGAGGAAGCGGAGTTGGATGGGATGGCTGTGGAGAGGCTGGATGGCCCTGTGCGCACTCGGGATTGGCTGGGCGGTCTGGAGCACTGCCTTGGCCCAGCAGAACGCGACGAATGCCACCGCCGGGGCGGGTACGAACAGTCCGGTGATGCCGCTGGTGGACAAGGTGGCGAACCGGGCGTTCGTAGCCTCCCACCAGAGCGAGCTCTCGTTCGGGTTGAACCAGGTGGAGGCCTTGCAGGTGACGGTTCTTGGTAATCCGCTCTGGCAGTACCTCTCGACCCTGATCTACGTCGTGCTGGCGTTCGTCGTCTCGAAGGCGCTCGACGGTTTCGTGAAGAACCGGTTGCAACACTTTGCGGGGGCGACGAGCAATCAGTGGGATGACCTGCTCGTGCGCTTGGCTGACGGTCCGGTGAAGATCATCAGCTTTGTCGTCCTGCTGAACGTGGGTTTGCAGTTGTTTGACTGGCCCGCCGCGGTGGAGGTCTACATCACCCGGGCGACGCTGATCGCAGTGGCCTTCTCCGTGGTTTACGTGCTGCTGCGGACGGTGGATGCGGCGACGGAACTGTGGAAAGCAAAGATCCGGCAGGATGGTGATCGGGCATTCAACGTCCATTTCGTGGCTTTGGTCGGAAAGGCCGCAAAGGTGGTCCTGTGCATCGTTGCGGTGCTGACCCTGTTGCAAAACCTGGGCGTGAACATCACGGCCCTCCTTGGCTCGGTGTCGGTGCTGGGTCTGGCGCTGGGTCTGGCGGCGCAGGACACCGTGGCCAACCTGTTTGGCGCGGTGGCAGTCTTCCTGGATCGGCCCTTCAAGGTCGGGGATCGGATCCGGGTCGGCAGCGACGTGGATGGCACGGTCGAGGAGATGGGGTTGCGGGCTACCCGGGTCCGGACCGCAGACGGTTTTCTGGTGACTGTTCCGAACAAGCAGGTCGGGAACAACACGGTGACCAACATCACGGCCCGGCCGACGATCCGGACCGTTCTGGACTTCGGGGTAACCTACGACACGTCAGCGGAGCAGATCCGGCGCGCCGCGGCGTTGTTGCGGGAGATCTTCAGGGCGCATCCGCTGACCTCCGAGGTGACGGTCCACTTCAATCGCTTCGCCGACTTTTACCTGAACCTGAACGTGGTCTGGATCTGCAATACGACCGACCTGACAGTGTACCCGGTGGTCCTGGAGGAGTTGAACCTTCGGGTGAAGGAACGGTTCGATGCCGAGGGGATCGAGTTCGCCTTTCCGACCCAGACGGTGCATCTGCGGCAGTCCGCTTAGGATCGAATGGGGATCGGTGGGACTCCCCGACCGGCTCGTGAGGACACTCGCCCCACTTTGGATGCGCCGAAGCGGGGAGGTGGGAGACTGTCCCCACCGCCTGACCGGTGTCAGTGGCCGTGGTTGCCGAGCATCGATTTGAGGCTCTGGGTCAGGTAGGGCAAAAGCTGCTTCTTGCGACTGACGACGCCGTCCATCTGGAAGATGCCTGATTCCACTTCTGGATAGTGGACCTGGGCCCGGAACCGAGGGTCACCCGCGAGGAGGAGCAGGGACGTCTGTTGCACGACGTCGGTGACCAGAAGGGCGGAGAAGAAGTAGTCCTGGGAATTGCAGTATCCATCGAGGGCGGACACGACCTCGGCCTTGCGCTTCCAGAACTGTTCGAAGCCCAGTTCCTCGATCTGGGCCACGGAGAAGCGGTAGTTGCCCTCGCAGTATTCCTTGCAGTCCGTGGTGATGGCCTGTCCGGCGGGCTTGGACGTCAGCACGGAGCCGGAGCTGAAGAGTTTGTCGATGAACTCGCGAGCGTTGACGCCTGCCCGTTTCTCGAGGGTGGCC
This sequence comes from uncultured Verrucomicrobiota bacterium, assembly GCA_903842505.1. Taxonomy (GTDB): domain Bacteria; phylum Verrucomicrobiota; class Verrucomicrobiia; order Limisphaerales; family UBA9464; genus UBA6176. The sequence goes on from CAIMMI010000337.1 coordinate 11,235, forward strand.
AGTACCTCGGCATCGCGCTTGGTGGTCGTGGGCGAGGTCAGGTTGAGCGTGTCGGAGACCAATCCAGCCAGAAGGCAACCGGCGATGCTCGGGGGTAACTCGACTCCCAGGGTCAGGAATTGGTCTGCGACAATCGTGCTGGTGGAACCGACGGGTTCGTTGCGGAAAAGGATGGGCTGCTGGGTGCTGAGCGACCCGAGTCGATGATGGTCAATGATCTCCAGGATCTCGACCTGTTCGGCCCCCTGCACGGCCTGGGAAAGTTCATTGTGGTCCACCAGGATCAGTTGACGCTCCACCTTCCGGAGGAAGTCCGACTTGGAGACGATTCCAATCACGCGTTGTTCGTCATCAATGACCGGGAACGCCTGGAACTGCGATGCCGCCGCCAGCTTCTGGGCCTCCGCGAGCCGTTCGTCTGGGCGGAAGGCGAGGTAGTCGGACCGGAGCAGGTTTTCCACCGCGACGGCCGAGCGACACATCATGGCCGTTGTGGTGGTATCGTGCGGAGACAGGATGAGGCTGACCTCATGGGACTTGGCGAGATCCCGGACTTGATCCGAGACCGGGTAGCCGCCGGTGATGATGACGCAACGGGCGCGGGCCTCGATGGCGGTGATCTGGATTTCCTCACGGTCGCCGACAACGACGAGGAGTTTCTCGGGCGCGTAGTTCGGAAGGCGCGAGGCGAAAGACGCGTGCTTCATCGCACCGATCATGAGGATCAGATCGTTTTCCTGATCTGGTTCGAAGGCACAAAGCATCTTGCCCTGGAGGGTCCGGGTGAGGGAACGGACAGAGGCGACGACGCGGCGGCTGTCGAAGATCCGGGTATGGGACGGGAAGAAGAACTTGCTGGCCTTGAACACCGAGAGGAGGCCAAGGCAGCGGCGTTCGGTGTCGAGGACGGGCAGGACCCGGATGTTCTTTTCGTCCATGAGGGCGAGCGCCTCCATGAGGGGCGTGCGCGGTGGGACGGAGAACACGTTGCTCCGCATCACGTCCTGGATCTTGGGCGATACGTCGGCGACAAACCTGGGTGCGGGCACTCCGAAGGTCCGAAGAACGAAGTCGATCCGGTCATTCGTGTCTCCGCAGCGTGCCGCGACGGCGTTCCGCATTCCTGTCCGACGCTTGAACTCTGCGTAGCCGATGGCGGAGCAGATGGCATCCGTGTCCGGATTCCGGTGGCCGATCACGAGGATTTCGCCCATGCAGTCCGTCTGGAATAGCCGACGGTGGGGCGGTCTTCAATCGTGGATCCGACAGAAGGAAGGATTCAGGGTTGCCAGTCGGCCGGAGGCTTGCGCTTGATCTTCGCGTGCCTGTGCAAGTGATCGCTGTTGCCAATCAGAAGGGCGGAGTTGGAAAGACCACCACCACCGTGAACCTGTCGGCGTGCCTTGCCGCGCTGGGGCACCGGGTCCTTCTCGTGGATCTGGATTCGCAGGCGAATGCCACGTCGGGGGTCGGGCTGGAGAAAACCGAGGGCGGTTCCGTGTACCGACCTCTCCTGGGGGATGGCGGATTGCTGGAGCGGGTGAAGCCCACGGCCTTTCCCCGGTTGGAAGTCATCCCGAGCGAGGTGGACCTGTGCGGTGCCGAGGTGGAATTGGCCCGGGCCGACGACAATCTGCTCCGTCTGAGGACCGCGTTCGGGCCGCTGAAGGAATCCGGGCGTTTCGACGTGATCCTCCTCGATTGTCCGCCTGCGCTGGGGTTGCTGACGCTGAATGCCTACGCGGCTTCGGACCAGTTGATCATCCCGCTCCAATGCGAGTACTACGCGCTGGAAGGCATCGCGACGGTCACTCGGATCCTGGGGCAGGTTCGCGACGGCGGCATCAATCCGGACCTGCGGATCCTGGGTGTCTTGATGACGATGTTCGATGCCCGGACGAAGCTCGCGCAGTCCGTGATTGGCGAGGTCCGCCAGCACTTCGGGGAGCAGGTCTTCGACACGGTGATCCCGCGCACGACCCGGTTGGCCGAAGCACCGAGCTTCGGCAAGCCGATCATCCATTATGATCGCTACAGTGCGGGCGCTGCCGCTTACGAGGTGCTGGCCGAAGAGGTGGCCAGGCGACTCGGGTTGGTGACGCCGGCCTGACGCCGCCTTCCGCGACTACCTGGAGACCGTGAGGCGTACCCCTTCGCCCATCGCGCGGTCCAGTCGGGCGCGGGCCACGCTGAAGTCGCGCAGGGCGACCGAGTAGGTATTTCGGGCTTCGGTCAGGGCCGTCTGGGCGGAGAGGACATCGAGTTGGGTTCCGCTTCCGGCATCCGATCGGGCGACGGACAGTCGCAGGGCCTCCTCGGCCTGTTCGATGACCTTGGACTGGGAATCGAGGACTTCGCGGGCCTCGTTCAGGTTGGAGTGGGCAGTGCGGACCTCGAGTTCGATTCGGCGGGCGATGTCATCGATGTCGATGTGGGCCTTGGTGCGGCGGGCCTTGGCGGCGTCGACCTTGCCTTTGGTGAGGCCGGCATCCCAGAAGTTCCAGGAGAGTTGGGCACCCACGTTCCAGCCATCGAGGGGTGAGGAGAGGTCGCGGTTGAAGTTCCTGGCCTGCCATCCGTAACCGGCGATGGCGGAGAGTTGGGGATAGTAGTCCGCCTGGGCCTGGAGGACTTCCTCGCCGCGGAGTTTCTCCGCCGTCCGCAGGGCGACGAGTTCGGGGCGCTGGGCGATGGCTTTGGCGAGCGCGTCCTGGAGACCGATGTCGGAGGGGACAGCCGCCAGCTTGTCGGAAGTCTCGAGGGGAATGTCCTGATTGGCGTTGCGGGGGACGTTGAAGCCCAGGAGGACTGCGAGGTTGTTGCGTCCGATGCGGAGGGCGTTTCGGACGCGGATGAGCCGAGGCTTGGAATTGGCGAGTTCGACCTCGGCGCGCAGGACGTTGAAGCGGGGAACGGTGCCGGCATCGTACCTGCGGCGGGTGTCGGCGAGTTCCTGTTCGAGGAGCTTGATGGAAGCTTCCTGAACGGCGATCTGCTCGGTGGCAAGCAGGACGTCGTCATAGGCGACCCGGACATCGAGGAGCGTGGAGGCGACGAGGGTCTGGTAATTGGCGAGGGCGGCCTCCTTGGTGAGCTTGGAGGAGCGGGCGGCGGAGCGGAGTTTGCCACCGGCGAAGATCGGTTGGGAGGCGGTGATGGTGGCGTTCCAGTTCTCGTCATTGGCGAACGAGACCGGAGCCGTGCCGGGTGCGAACGCGACCTTCTCGATCTTGCCTTCGTCGATCCGGTTGTAGGCGCCGGTTGCACCGAGTCGCGGGAGACGGACGGAGCCCTGTTGGAGGGCGATGCCATGGGATTCCTGGATGTCCTGACGCCCCTTGAGAAGGGAGGCGTTCCAGGTGAGGGCGAGGTCGAGGCACTGGTCGCGGGTGAGCGGGGTAGACGGCCAGGCGGGTTGGCTGGCCTTGGCGGGAGATGCGGAGGGGGCTGGGGCGGCTTCCGCCGGGGCAGGGTTCGGGGTGGCCTGGAGCTGCGCGGCGGCGAGTGCGGCGCAGGCGGCGATGAGGAGGGCGTGTTTCATGGCGCGAAGCGGGGCGATGGTAGGAGACGAAGACCGGGGTTCAAGGGTTGTTCGACACTTTGTCAGCGGCGGGAGCGGAGAGCTTCTGGGTAGGGACTGGACGCTCGATGAAGACGTCGACCTGCTGTCCAACGTAGGTCGCGAAGGCGGGTCGATCGAAGGCATAGACGATCTGCAGGACACGGGTATCGACGCGCTCGAGGCTGTCGCCGGTCAGGCTTCGCTTGGGCACGACGTAAGGCTCGATGCGAACGAAACGGAGGGGTACGGAATGATCGGCGTGTCCCTTGAGGCTGGCGACCGCGACCGCGTTGGGAGTGACGAGGACCGCGTTCTGCTCGTCCACCTCGGCCCGCACCTGGAACGTCCGGGTGTCGCCGAGGAGGAGCAGGGGATCATTCATCACGGCGGCCGGGGCAAACTCGCCCGCGCGGATATTGACCTGCAGGAGCGTGCCGTCCCGCGGGGCGCGGACGGTGAGGACGGCGAGTTCTGTGCGGACCTGTTCGAGTTGGGCCTGGAGGGCGGCGATCTGCGCCTCGATGGCGGCGGCCCGTGCGCGGGCACCGGCGAGCCCAAACTGACGTCGCTTCAGTTCATCCTCGGTGGCGACCTTGGTCCGTTCGAGCTTCTCGAACCGGGCCAGTTGGTCGGACCAGTCGGCAACCTGGTTCTGTTCCACGGCGAGTTGCGCGTGCGCGGACCGGATCTGCGCTTCCACGGTGACCACTCGGGCGGCGGCTTCCCGGTCGTCGAGGTGGAAGAGGGGGTCGCCCTGATGGACTTCCTGGCCGACCTGGACGTGCACCTGAGTGATGAGGCCGGGCTTCGGCGAGGCGATCTTGACGTTCTCGCGTGCAGACTCGATCAGGCCGGTCGCGGCGACCTTGCCGGCGAAGGGGGCTCGAGCCGGCGGTGAAAGTGGGCCAGGATCGGGTGTGCGGGCACTCTGGCGTCGAACGAGGACCAGGGCGGCAACGACGCCGGCGATGGCCAGGTAGAAGGAGGGTTTGCGGAGCATGGCTGGGATCAGTGATGGATGGAGACGAAATCGCGCAGGGCCTGACCGTGGTAGACGCCGGCGATGCCGCCGTCCTCCATGTCGGTCAGGCGATCCGCGTAGCGGTAGGTCCGGGGATCGTGGGTGACGATGATGACCGAGCGCCCGGGAGCCCGGGCTGCCTGAGCCAGGATGTCCATGATCTGGTGGCCGGTCTCCCGGTCGAGCGCAGAGGTGGGTTCGTCGGCAATGAGCAATCGGGGTTCATGGATCAGGGCGCGGGCGATGGCGACGCGCTGTTGCTGGCCACCCGACAACTGGGTCGGGCGCTTGCGTTCCTTTCCACCGAGGCCCAGTTGCTGGAGCAGGGCCGCGGATTTTTCCTCGGCCTCGCGGCGACGCACGTCATTGAGCAGGAGCGGGACGGAGACATTCTCCACCAGGTCGAGCGTTGGGATCAGATTGAACTGCTGGAAGATGAACCCGACGTTCTTCCTGCGGAATGCGGTCACACGCGAACGGGGCATCCCGTTCAAGCGCGTCCCGAACACGTCGACGGTCCCGGATTCCCAATCCAGCGTGCCAGCCGCGACGGAGAGCAACGTGGTCTTCCCACATCCCGACGGTCCGACGACGAGGTGGAGTTCCCCTTGGGATGCCGTGAAGTCGGTGCCCTTGAGGGCAACGGTTCGGGCGTCGCCGGTGCCGAAGGCCTTCACCACGCCCCGCAAGGCGACGGCCGGGACGGAGCTGTCGGGAGAGTTTTCCGCAGGACTGTTCATGGGAGTAGGAGGGACTCAGCCGCGGAAGACGACGGCAGGTTCGAGTTTGGCAACCTTTCGAATGCCGAGGAGGGCAGCGAGGCCGGAAATGAGGAGGATGGCCGCGAAGGTGCGCAGGATGGCCTCAGGTTGGAGCTTGAACGGCGGTTGGCCATTCTCGGCGACCGCGAAGCCGAACAGGGCCGTGAGACCGAGTCCCATGCCGTATCCGATGATCCCGACGGTCATGGCCTGAAAGAGGAGCATGGCCGATAGCAGGCCGTTGCTGGCGCCCATGGCCTTGAGCGCTCCCAGGTGTCGCAGGTTTTCCAGGACGAAGGAGTAGAAGGTCTGGCCGGCAATCGCGATTCCGACAATGAAGCCGAGGATGATCGTCGTCATGAACGAGGCTGGAATGCCTGTGTTGCGCCAGATCCATGAGATCGTGCTCTTCTCGAACTGGGGCACGGTGTAGGCGGCAAGGCCGGTTTCGGCCTGGATGTTGCGGGCCACTTCCTCGGGCGTCATGCCGGGCCTGGGTTCCGCAAGGATCATCGAGAGCATCTTGCGCTGTCGGGGTGCAAACTGGAGCGCCTGGTCGTAGCTGGCAAAAACGTACGGATAGCCGAAGAAGTGACGTTCGGTCCGGCAGATGGCGACGACGCGGGCTTCGCGGTCATTGATCTCGAAGTTGTCGCCGATTCGAAGGGGGCGACCCACGCCGGAACCGAGTCGCTCGGCCGCGAGTTCATCAATGGCCACGGTGTTGGCCATCCGGAGTTGTTCGAGTTCCCCTTCGAGGACCTTCGTGGGTCGGCCGAAAAGCGTTCCGGCGTGGATGCCGATCATCTGGATCAGCTTCTCGGATCCTTCGGCCGCCCGGGCTTTGAGGACGCCCTGGAAAAGGGGCATGGCGAAGTCGACGCCGGCGACGGACCGGACCCGGTTGACGTCGGTATCCCGGAGAGCCTTGGTCTCGTTGACCTGCTCGACCCGGCTGTCGACCACCCAGATCGAGGCGCGCATGTTGCGCATGTGGCTGGTGGTCCACGCGAGGAGACCCTGGAAGACGCCATTCTGCTGCGTCATCAGCAGGGCGGAGAAGGTGAGGCCGCCGACCAGCATGATGTACTTGGCGCGGTCCCCGAGGAGCATCCGTAGGGCTAGGTGGAACATGGTCAGCGGGTAAGGCGGGTTCGTGAAGGAGTGGAGGGGCGGAGCGCCCGATTGGGGCGGGCCGTGCGCTGCACCGGACCGCGCTGGAGGGCGAGCGTCTGGATGGCAGCGAGGGAAAAAGCGGTGATGTGATCAGCGAGCATTTCGAGACGTGCCGGGGTCAGCAGGGCGCTGCCATGGAGTCGTTCGATCACGGTGCCGCAATGCTTGTAGAAAAGGACCTGACTGATGGCGGAGTTGGCGATCAGGCGGATCTCCTCGACCGTGAACCCAGGCCCGGTGATCTCGCGGATGAGTCCCTGGAACCATTGGTGCTGCGGTCGGATGAAATCGTTGACCAGATGATCGAGTGCACGGGTGGGTTCGATCATCTCTCGGGCCATGATGCGGCTGTGCAGGCAATCGGGGCCGTCTTCGGCGATCTGGAACAGAAAGTTCCGAATGTATCGGGCGAACCTTTCCTCCGCGGACAGGGTTGCATCCGCGGCATTGCCGGGTGCGTTGGGGCCCCCGGCGGGAGGAGGGGCGGTCTCTCGCAGGACGGCGCTGTAGAGGGCTTCCTTGTCTCCGAAATGGTAGCTGATGGCAGCCACGTTGGCTCCAGCCTTGCGGCAGATCTCCCGGACGGTGGCATCCCGGAACCCGCGTTCGGCGAAGACTCCGGCGGCCGCCGAGAGGAGTTGCCTCCGCGTGGCAGCCTGGGAGGCCCGAGGTTCGGCTGGGATTGCATTGGACATCAACGGCAGCAGTTTTAAACCCGTGTTTGAATGTGTCAAACACGTGTTTTAATCCGAAGCCGCAAGGGATTGTTCCTTGGCCCGGATTCCCACGGGTGAATACGGTAGGAAATGGCTTCGCAACTGAGTGGGAAGGTGATTGTGGTGATGGGCGGGACGAGCGGGTTGGGGTTGTCGGCCGTCCGCGCTTGCGTAGGGCAGGGAGCCCGCGTGGTGGCGGTGGGGCGGGACGCGGCCAAGGCCGACGCGGTTGCCTCCATGCTTGGGGAGTCGGTTCGGGTCGTGGTGGGGGATGCCGCGGTCGTGGGGACAGCCGAGTCCGCGATCGACACCGCGGAGTTGGCCTTTGGTGGATTCCATGGGCTCTATCATGTGGCCGGCGGCAGCGGGCGGCGCAGGGGGGACGGACTGCTGCACGAACTGAGCGACGAGGGATGGGACTACACGCTGAACCTCAACCTGAGGTCCGTCTTCCTCAGCAATCGGGCGGCGGTCCGGCGGTTGCGGGAGCGCGGAATTGCCGGTTCGATCCTGAACTGTGGTTCGGTGCTCGGGTTCTCCCCCTCGAGCCACTTCTTTGCGACGCAGGCCTACGCAGCAGCGAAGGCGGCCATCATCGGACTCACGCGGTCGGCCGCGGCGCAATACGCACCGGAAGGAATCCGGTTCAATGTGGTTGCGCCCGGGTTGGTGGCGACTCCGATGTCCCAGCGGGCTCAAGGCGACGAGCGCATTCTGGCCTTCGTGAAGACGAAGCAACCGTTGGATGGTGGCCGGATCGGACGCCCGGAAGATCTCGATGCCGCGGTGGTGTGGTTGCTTTCGGATGCGGCCGGGTTCGTGACGGGGCAGGTGATTGCGGTGGATGGAGGGTGGTCCGTCAGCGAAGGGCAGGGGGTCTAGTGCGCGAGGCCGCCGGTTGGGATGTGGGCCTTGCGGGGCACGATGATCTGGCGGCGATGCGGCGGTAGCGCGATCGTCTACCGCCCCTCGAGTCTCCTGAGTGCTGTCCGCACCGCCGTGGTGAGGGCGGCAACACGGAAGGCCAAGGGAAAGTCCGAGGGCGCTTCGAGGGTCAGGCTTCTGCGGCATCGGTTCTGGAGCAGCCAGAAAGCCTCAGGCCAATCCGGCCGGGCACTTGGATCGACCGGCGGTCGCAGGATGCCGGACCCGTCCGATGGTCGGCCGTCGATTTCCGTGGCGGTCTCGATGGGACAGCAGCGGGCGACGTCCTGAATGATCGGGTGGGTGATGTCCGGACCTTGATCCGGGTTCAATTCATAAAGATAGAAGCCTGCGGATTCCCAGTCCTCGTGAAGGAGGATCGCCAGATCCAATTGCGGAAGGCCGGTGAGCCATTGGATGTGGGCTGAGATTTCCGGGGAGGCCAGGTGGTTGTAGTCGCGATTCAGGTCGATTCCCTCCGGATTGCAGCGCTGGTTCCGGGCGAGTCCGCAACGGTTGAGGCAGGGGCAAATCCAGAATTCGGCGTCGCGAGGAAGTTGATCACCACGGACGAGGTCGAGAAGGGCCAGCGGTCCCGCCGGTTCGTCGCCGTGGATGCCGGCGGACAGGTAGAATCGGCGAGGGGCGACGACCCCAGGCGCCGCGGGGCGATAGGCTGTCAGGATGGAACGGTCTGGCTCGACCGGGAGCGTTTCCATACGCCAATTCCGGGTCTGGGCCTCCGACAGGAAGCATGCGAGAAACGCCTCCACATCGATGGCGTCCCCGTGGTAGCCGCCTTGATTGATACCGAGCCTTTGCACGGGGCGATCCTGCCGTGGGACAGGCAAACGGCCACCGGGAAAGTAGTCCGGGGCGATGGCTCCGGACGAGGGCCTGACTAGGTCTGGAAGTAGCCCAGTTCACGCAGGGAGACGAAATCCCGGGGGCGTTCGAGGGTCCGGCGACCGATGATCAGGTGATCCAGCACCTCGATCTTCAGGAGGTGGCCGGCCCGGATCAGATCCCGGGTCACCCGGATGTCGGCTTCGGAGGGAGCGGGATCCCCGGAAGGGTGGTTGTGGGCTAGGATGATGGCATGGGCTCCGGCGGCGATGGCCGGTCGGAAAACCTCCCGGGCGTGGACGAGGATCTGGTCCAACAGGCCTTCCGCAACCGTTTCAACCCGGACCAGTCGGCGCCGGGTGTTGAGCAGGAGGACCTGCAGTCGCTCGACCGGGGCGGCGATGGCGTCGTCGCGCAGGATGGCAGCGACCGCCTCTGGATGGTCGAGTACGGGGGATTCGTGACGGGCCTCTTCGGACAGCCTTCTCGCGAGGGCGAAGGCTGCCTTGAGGGCGATGGCCTTGTCGCGTCCGATGCCGCGGCCGCGGAGTTGTTGCCAGGGAGAACGGGCGATGGCCTCGAGGCTTCCGAATCGTAGGAGGAGGTCGTCGGCGACGCTGACGGCGGACGCTCCCTGGATTCCGGTTCGCAGGACGATGGCGATGAGCTCGGCGGTCCGAAGCGCGTCCGGGCCGCGTGTGGCGAGACGTTCCCTCGGGCGGTCCGACTCCTGGAGATCGAGAATGCGGTCGTTGGGTCGCATGGGTGCAGGACGGATCGTTGACGTGCGGAAGGTCGTCAAGCGGTGGTCGGCGGACACCCCAATTGGGGGCTGGATCCCGGCAGGAAGTTGGGTTGCAATCGGCAAGCAGCACTTCCCACGGGTGCTTCGACGGGATCAACTCATGAATGGAAAACACCCAACTTCTCGGAAATCGACTCGCTCAGGCTTCACGCTGATCGAGTTGCTCGTCGTCATTGCCATCATCGCGATCCTCGCGGGAATGCTACTGCCCGCCTTGGGCAAGGCGAAGACGAAGGCCCAGGGCATCTCCTGCATGAACAACCACAAGCAACTCCTGCTCGCGTGGGTCATGTATGCCGGTGACAACTCGGACAAGCTCCCCTACGCCTACTCGGAGGATACCAATCCGAATACGTCGGATGGTGCCTGGGTGCAGGGTATCCTCGACTTCGTCAATCCCGCCGCCCGGGATAACTGGGATCCCAAGCACATCGCGCAGAGCCCGCTGTTCAAGTACGCGGGGAATTCTTATGCGATCTGGAAGTGCCCTGCGGATCGCAGCATGGGCGTCAATACGGCCAAGGCCAAGATCCCGCGCCCCCGCAGCATGGCGATGAGCATCTGGATCGGCGGAAACCGCGGCACGGACGGTGGATGGGGCCCGAAATACAAGGTTGCCAACAAGATGGGTGACATCACGGACCCGGGTCCTTCCGGTGCGTACGTGCTGCTCGATGAACGGGAGGACAGCATCAATGACGGCTTCTTCGTTGTGACGATGGATGGCTATCCCAACGCCTCACAGACGACGATGGTCGATTGGCCGGCCAGTTATCACAACCGGGCCGGTGGCTTCTCCTTCGCCGATGGACACTCCGAGATCAAGAAGTGGGTGGATCCCCGGACCGTGCCGCCGATCAAGCCTGGCGTGGTTCCGTCAGGCGCGCGTCAGGCAAACAACCTCGATATCGTCTGGATGCAGGACCGGGCGACCCGCGCCAAGTAGGCTGGCAAACCCCGAAGGTCCCACCCGGCCCGCTGTTCCGACAGCAGTCGGGTGGGAGATCCTTTTGAAACTCATTTCCGCCGAAGTCGGAACGCGCGCGTATCAAACCAACCGGAGCCCTTCTGTCCGCGGACTTCCGCGATCAGTTCGACCTCGGTCTCTCCCTCGAGTTTGAATTCAAAGCCGAGGGGTTGCCAGTCAGACGTCCCGACCAGGCCGGGGGTTCGGGTCATGCCGCTGATGCGGAGCCCCAATCCGACACCCTTGGCGTCCTCAGGCGAATCCAGATCCTTGGTTCTGCCCCGGCCTTCGAACCGATAGGCACCGGCAGGAAGCCGGAGTCGCAGACGCAAGGACGGTTGGCCTGGTTGAAGCAGGTCCATCCGGATGGCCTCCGGTCCTGCGAGAGCGTCGCGTTGCGTTCCGGAGCCGCCATTCCCCGTGGCGTTCCTCGACTGCCAGTTGGCGAGTTGGATGCTGCCGTCTGGCGCGAGTTGTGTGGGGCGCGGTCGGCCAGCAATTTGTTGCTGGAGGTTTCGGGTGCGGTCGACGATTCGACCCCGGAGGTCGCGTGCGCTTGCCCGGATGCCCTCGGCCTCGTCCTTCGGGACCAGGGCCAGAGCGGCTTCCAGTCGTTGGGTGCTGGCGTCAAAGGACGGCAAGATGCTGTTCGTTGTGAAGACGTTGGTGAGCAGCGATTCGATCCGATTGAAATAGGCCGTTCGCCACTCGGAATCCTGAAAGAATTGCGCGGCGACGATTCCCTCGAAGCCCCGGTCGATCGGCATTCCGTCATGACGGAACATCTGGTCCATGCCGTGGGGCAGGAAGATGAAGCGGTTGGCGGAGGGTTCGTGATAGAGTCGGTAGTTGTTGCGGTTGCAAGGATACCCGTCCCAATCCTCGGTCATGACCTGGAGGGCCGTATAGGTGATGAACCGTTCCACATCGATCATCCGCGCCAATTGCGCCCTTCGCAGGCCCGCGTCGGGGATCTGGCAGGCGGCGTTCAGGGCTTGGAGATCCTTCCAATCCGGAGGTTCCTTGCCGGCATCCAGTTCGAGTTGCTGGTCGATGTCCCGGAGGAACCCGCCGTCATAGAGGTTGCCCGAGGCGTCCGCGAAATTCCGCTTGAGGAAGGATTTATCGAAACCTTCCTTCAGAACGTAGAGGCCAAGCTCCCGCCCGTTCAGTCGAACCAACGCATGGGTGCCTCGGCATGCGGGAACGCCGGCGCGTCGGTACAGGTCTGCACAGGTGATCTCACTCATCCGGCTGGGATCCTGCACCGAATTGTTCAGATGGAGCTTGTCGAGGCCGTAAACCTTTTGCCCGACCTTGAACTTGTCCACATTCAGGGTCAGGGCCGGCAGGTCATCGATGCTGCGGGTTGAACCGGCGGCCCCCTTGACCCGGACTCCCACGGATTCCCAAACGTTGGTTCCCGACCGCAGGGTGGCCGGCACCGATTTGCGCGGTTCGCGTCGCAGCGAATCCATCTGGGCCGGTGCGATGTCCACGCTGAAGCTGAGGACCGGACCCGAGAAAAGGGTGTCCGAGGCGTGGGTCGCCCGGGCCGTGGTGCCAGCCTTCAATGGCTCGGCCTGACCACACCCGGTCAGCAGGAGCCAACCACAAAGGAGGACAGGAAACGAACGTGCGCGCCAAGGCACCCGAAGGAAGTCGAAACCGGATTTCATGGGTTGGTCCGGCTCCGATCGGTGGACCCGGACCGGCTTTCGGCGAGCATTCGCCGAGCCGATCCGCGGGTGGCACCGGATCCTTGCCGCGGTTCAGCGGGGAATCATGCCGGATTCGCGGGCGTAGTCGAAGAGTCCTCCGGCGTCGACCACCGGACGGACCTCGCCCAGGGGCTTCAGGGGGAAGACTCGCCCGGTTGCGACGTGGGTGATGGTATTGGCATCGATGTCCACGGCGGCCACATCGCCGGTCTTGAAGGCTTCGCAAAGCCGGTCAAGGCACTCGATCGGATAGAGTTCACCGGTGGACACGCAATTCCGGAAAAAGATGCGTGCATAGGATTCAGCGACCACGCACTGGCAGTTGGCAGAGCCCAGAGCGATCGGGGCGTGCTCGCGGGAGCTTCCGCACCCAAAGTTCCGGCCACCGATGACGATGGGGTAGTCGGTGTCCAGTGAGCCCTCCTGGATGAAGCGGGTGGGATACAGGGAGTCCGGGAGCCCCCACAGGGCGTAAGCCCCGAGCTTCTCGTATTCCTCAGGAATCGTGGGAACCAGGTTCAGGAACTGGGCCGGAATGATCTGGTCCGTGTCGATGTTGTCGCGGACCACGTACACCGGGCCGGTGAACTTCGATTGCATCAGGCCCGCAGTGTTAACGGCGTGGCGCGGAAGGCAAACGCAAAGGTGTTTGAGAAATCGTTGCTCGACACATCCCCGCGGTCTCCCTAGGTTTTGGGCTCGATAAACGGAAATGTACCGGGCGGTGGTTTGCTGCCCAACACCGAGATCAACATGCAAGAAAAGACTACAGTCATTACGGAGTTCCGCACGCACGAGAAGGACACGGGTTCGCCCGACGTCCAGATTGCCCTGCTGACGGAACGGATCAACAACCTGACGGAGCACCTGCAGAGCAATCGCAAGGACGTGGCCTCGCGCCGCGGCCTGATGGCGATGGTGAGCAAGCGCCGTCGTCTTCTCGACTACCTGAAGCGCAAGGATGAGCCTCGTTATCAGGCGGTGACGAAGAAACTGAAGCTCCGTCGCTAAAGCGTCGGGGATGGAGGTGGGAGACAGGTGGTTGCCTGGTTCCTGCCTCATCGGTCGACATGCCTCACCTGCGGGTGGGGTCGGTTGTTGCAACGAGTCGCGCGCGGCAACCTGTCGGCCTTATATCCAGCCAGAAAGTCGCGTCCTAAACGCAGTCAATGTGCCCGCTCACTTGGGAAACTTCACTCAACTCCCCCGACCTGTCGTCGGGGAGGCTGACTGAAGTTTCTCAATTGGAGCGGGCTTAATCCTATATGCCCGAGAAAGTCATCATCCCGGTGGGCGATCAGCAGATCACGATCGAGACCGGAAAATACGCCAAGCAAGCAGACGGTTCGGTAACCGTCCAGTTCGGTGAGACGATCGTCCTGGTGGCCGCTGTTGCGGCCTCCAAAGCCAAGCCCGGTCAGGACTTCTTCCCCCTGACCGTTGATTATCGCGAAAAGGCCGCTGCGGCCGGCAAGTTTCCTGGCGGATACTTCAAACGCGAGGGACGGCCTACGGAAAAGGAAATCCTGACATGCCGCCTGACCGATCGACCGATCCGCCCCCTGTTTCCCAAGGGTTGGTACAATGAGGTGCAGGTCCAGAGCGTGCTGCTCTCGGCCGATGGTCAGAACGATCCCGACATCCTCTCGATCCTCGGTGCCTCGGCGGCGCTGACGGTTTCGGACATTCCCTGGGACGGTCCCCTCGGAGCGGTCCGGATCGGTCGCGTGAATGGCGAGTTCGTGGTGAACCCCACGCACGCGCAGCAGGCGGAGTCCGATCTCGACCTGATCTACGTCGGCAACAAGTCGGACGTCGTCATGTACGAGGGTGCGGCGAACGAGATTCCCGAAGCGGATTTCATCGCGGCCTTGAAGTTCGCGCAGGAAGCCTGCCAACCGCAGATCGCGGCCCAGGAAGAACTGCGTGCCCGGGCTGGCAAGACGAAGCGTGCCATCACGGTGAACGTGGTGCCCGACGAGATTCTCGCGGAGGCCAAGGCGCTGGCCGGTGACCGGATCATCCCGGCCCTCCTGACCACCCAGAAGCTGGCCCGTGAAGCGGCTGTCAACGCGGTGTTCGCGGACGTCGGTGAGAAGCTGAAGGCGAAGTTCGGTGCGGACAAGGTCACGGACTACGTCCTCAAGGACGCCCAGTACTACATCCAGAAGGAGACGGTCCGTCTCCTGATCCTGGATTCCGGCAAGCGGCTCGATGGCCGTTCGTTTGACGAGGTTCGCCCGATCACGAGCGAAGTCGGGATCCTGCCCCGTGCGCATGGTTCGGCCGTGTTTGCCCGTGGTGAGACGCAGGCGGTTTGCCTCGCGACCCTTGGCACTAGCGACGATATCCAGGAGTTCGACTCCTACACGGGTGGCGAGACGAAGAAGCAGTTCCTGCTCCACTACAACTTCCCGAACTTCTCGGTCGGCGAGACCGGCCGCATCTCGGGCCCCGGTCGTCGTGAGATCGGTCACGGAGCCCTCGCGGAACGTTCTGTTGCCCCGGTGATTCCCCTGAAGGAATACCCGTACGCCATCCGGATCACGGCCGAAATCATGGAGTCGAATGGTTCGACCTCCATGGCGTCGGTCTGCGGCGCCACCCTGGCGCTCATGGATGCCGGTGTTCCGCTGACCCGCCCGGTGGCCGGCATCTCGATCGGTATCTGCACCGAGTACGGTGCGGATCACCAGATCAGCCGTTACAGCCTGCTCACCGACATCATCGGCTGGGAAGACGCATTCTGCGACATGGACTGCAAGCTGGCGGGCACCGACAAGGGCATCACCGGCTTCCAGCTCGATCTGAAGTTGCGCGGCATCCCGTTGCCGATCATGACCGAGGCAGTCGAAGCGGCCCGCAAGGCCCGTTTGGCGATCCTCGCCGAGATGGCGAAGACGTTGCCCGCTCCCCGGACGGACATCTCCAAGTACGCTCCGCGGATCACGGTCATCCGGATCAACCCGGAGAAGATCGGTCTGCTCATCGGGCCTGGCGGAAAGAATATCAAGCGCATCGTCGATGAGTCGGGTTGCGAGATCAACATCGAGGACGATGGCACGGTGAAGGTTTTCTCGGTCACGCCCGAGGGCATGGAAATTGCCCGGCGGGAGATCGAGGCGCTCGGCGCCGAGATCGAGATCGGCAAGACCTACAAGGGCCGCGTCGTCACGATCAAGGAGTTCGGTGCGTTCGTGGAAGTGTTCCCGGGGCAGGATGGCCTGGTGCACGTTTCGGAACTCTCGAACCGCCGTGTCAACCGCCCGGAAGACGTCGTCAAGATGGGCGATGAGGTCTGGGTCAAGTGCATCGGTGTCGATGACAAGGGTCGCGTGAAGCTGAGCCGCAAGGCCGCCATGGAAGAGCGTGGCGAATCGGTCGCTGCCCAGTCCGAGACGGCTGGCACGGTCCGGGCTGAGCGGCCAGAACGCGCCGAACGCCCCGAGCGTGCGGAGCGGCCTGAGCGCGCGGAACGGCCTGAGCGGGTCGACCGGCCTGAACGGTCTGAACGCCCCGAGCGCGCAGAGCGCCCTGAGCGTACGGAACGCCCCGAGCGGTCCGATCGATTCGAGCGATCGGATCGGGGTGAGCGTCCCGAGCGCGCCGAACGTTCGGACCGTGGTCCAGAGCGCCCCGAGCGGGCTGCCGATCGCCCGGAGCGTACGGATCGTCCGGAACGCACTGAGCGTCCTGAGCGTGCCGAGCGACCGGAGCGGAGCGACCGCGGTGAGCGTCCTGAGCGCGTGGAACGTGGGGGCCGGCCGGAGCGTGTCGAGCGCTCCGACGACCGCTATGATCGTCCGGCGCCGGACCGCGGTGATCGGCCGGCTCCAGAGCGCGGTGATCGCCCTGAGCGGGCTGAGAGGTCCGAGCGGCCGGTGCGCGGCGAACGGAGCGGCGACCGCTTCGAGCGCGGCCCGGATCGTGGCGAGCGCACGCCGGAGCGGAGTGAACGGTTGGACCGTCCTGCCGAACGTCCCGAGCGCGGCTATGACCGTCCGGAACGGGCTCCCGAGCGCGCCGAGCGCAGCTATGACCGTCCGGAACGCGCTCCTGAGCGCGGCGAGCGCGTGAGCGATCGTCCGGAGCGGACTTCGGATCGTCCGGAGCGCGGCTATGATCGTCCGGAACGCGCTCCTGAGCGTCCCGAACGGAGCTTCGATCGTCCGGAGCGGGCGACCGATCGTCCGGAACGTGGTTCGGACCGGCCGGAGCGTAGCTCGGATCGCGGCGAACGTGTGACTGACCGTCCGGAGCGTTCTGCTGACCGGCCGGAGCGCGGTTCGGATCGCGGCGAGCGCGGTTCGGATCGGGGTGATCGTGGAGCGGATCGGCCGGAGCGTGGTTCGGATCGATCCGAGCGCGGAGGCCGTGAGCGTGGAGCGGATCGCGGTGGAGACCGCGGTCGTCGTTCCAGCGGTGGCGACGATGGGGCGGACGGTCTGGAGACCGGGAAGCTTTATCGGGCCAAGGTGGCGTCGATCAAGGACTTCGGCGCGTTCGTGGAGTTCATCCCGGGCCGTGAGGGGCTGGTTCACGTGAGTGAGTTGGCGAACTTCCGGGTCAAGCAGGTCGAGGACATCGTCCAGATCGGTGACGAGATCTGGGTCAAGCTGCTGGGTGTGGACGACAAGGGCCGGGTGCGCCTGAGCCGTCGTGCCGCGATGGAAGAGCGTGAGAAGGCCGAGACTGGCGCTCCGCGCGCGGCCGAGGGGACTCCCGCGGCGCCTGAGGAAGACCGTTTCCTCGACTGATCCCTGGGATCCTGATCTACGGGGCGGCCTGCGAAATGCGGGCCGCCCCTTTTTCGTTTTGTTCCTGCGGTTGGGTTTGGCGGGGATCCACGCTAGGGTTTGCCGGATGAAGGAAGCCTACATAGCGGCGAAGGAACGCTGGGCCCGGAAGATGTCGGGACAGGAGAGATCCGAGGTTCGCTCCGGGGATCGGTTGCCACCCGGGCAACGGCAGGTAACCAATTTTCCGGTACTCGATCTTGGGATCAAGCCGGAGATCCCGACGGATCGATGGGAGTTGAAGATCGGAGGACACGTTGAGAATCCCGTGACGCTGAGTTGGGCGGATTTTCAGGCGCTGCCGCAATTTGACGACGTGAGCGATTTCCACTGCGTCACGACCTGGAGCCAGTACGACATGCCGTGGCGTGGGGTGGCTTTCTTCACGCTCGCCGATCTCGTGAGGCCCAAGGCCTCCGCGTCCCACGTCTTCTTCAAGAGCCACGACGGGTATTCCACGAACAACCCATTGGACGTGTGCATGGACGACGACGTCCTGATCGCCCATTCTTGGAACCATGCGCCATTGCCGGTCGAGCATGGGGGCCCCGCTCGGGTCATCGTGCCCAAGCGCTACGCCTGGAAGGGGGCGAAGTGGATCCGTGAGATCACGTTTCTGGACCGCGACATCCTGGGTTTCTGGGAGGTTCGTGGGTATTCGAACACGGCGGACCCGTGGACGGAGGACCGCTTCTCGTGAGTGCTTCCAGGCAATCGGGGCAGACGCTGGACGTGTTGTTCACACCGGCTGATTTTGGTGCGCTTGCCCGCCGGGACCTGAGTCAAACGACCTGTGCCGTCTTTGACGTATTGCGGGCTACCACCAGCCTGCTGACGGCTTTGGCGGCGGGGGCAAAAGCGGTCATTCCCGCAGCGGACATTCCCGAGGCCCTCGTCTGGAAAGCGCGCTTGCCACACGCCTTGCTCGCGGGTGAGCGCGATGGACGTCGGATCCTTCGTCACCTGACCGGGACGGTGGACTTCGACTTCGGAAACTCACCCCGGGAATTCACTGCTGAACGGGTTGTCGGCCGAACGTTGATCGCGACGACCACGAATGGAACGCGCGCTCTCCGGGCCTGTGTCGGTGCGCGTGCGGTGCTGGCTGCCTCCCTTCGCAATGCCGCCGCCGTCGCCGATTGGATCTCGGCGAATCCCTCGAAGGAATGCGTGCTGGTTTGCAGCGGCACTTATGAGGATTCGTCTTACGAGGACGTGCTCGGGGCTGGGGCCGTGGTGGACCGGTTGTGGGACCGGTTGCACGGGGTGGAGGTGCTCGATGGGGCCCGGATGGCGCGACTGATCTATCTGGCGGCGCGGTCGGATCTGGTGGGTGCCATGGCGGATCATGCACGCAATGGACGTCGCCTTCGTTCCCTCCCGGATCTCGCGCCAGACCTGGCTGTTTG
Source organism: uncultured Verrucomicrobiota bacterium (assembly GCA_903842505.1). Classification (GTDB taxonomy): domain Bacteria; phylum Verrucomicrobiota; class Verrucomicrobiia; order Limisphaerales; family UBA9464; genus UBA6176. The sequence goes on from CAIMMI010000337.1 coordinate 29,939, forward strand.
CGCTTCCGAAGATGACCTCTGCTTCGTTGGCCGGCTCGGTCCGGACGGGGCCATCCGGATCCCCGATGGAGAGTGCGCGGTGTCCTAGGCCGTTTCACCGAGTCGGAGCCGGGCGACCGACCAGAGTACCCGGAATGCCGAGGCAAAGTCTTCCGGGTGGGCGGCGATCCAGGAGTCGATGGTGCGGGGCAGAAACCAGGCGCCGCCGCGGACCTCGGACTGCTGGAGGACGAAGGGCCCTTCGCTGGATACTCGGTAGACCCAGCAGAACTCCATGCCGGTTGCCTCCGTCGCCTCCAGACGGAACCACCGAACGGGAGGTGTTTCGGGAATCAAGCCCAGTTCCTCTCCGAGTTCGCGGATGGCGCAGGCGTCGTATTCCTCGCCGGAATCGACATGGCCCGCTGCGGACGAATCCCAGACTCCGGGCCACATGTCCTTGAGAAGCGAGCGTTGCTGCAGGAACAACTCCCCGCGTCGATTGAAAATCAGCATGTGGGTGGCACGGTGCCGGAGTCCGAGGCGATGAACTTCCGGTCGTGGAAGTTGTTGAATGACCTGATCCTGTTCATCGACAACGTCAAAGATCTCCATGTGCGCGCTCATGCATGGGGAGGCTGGCCACCGCCGACAACGGGGTCAATGGAGCGCTCGGACTGCTGTGCCACACCGTCCTCCGGCTGTGTCGGGTGCGCCGGTGGCGATGGGCGCTGTTGGTGTTGCGTTGCGGGTTCATTTGCTGTCCCTCCGGCTTTTGATCTCGCGCCCGAGCCACTGGTTTATCAGACTTAGTGCAGATTAGGATATATGATCGGACTGCTCTACTACGACCCCTACTTCTGGGTGACCATCCCGGGAATCCTGATTGCAATCTGGGCGCAGATGCGGCTTTCGAGTGCCTACGGAAAGCAGTCGCGCGTGGGGACGGCCCGGGGCGTGACGGGTGCGCATGCGGCCAGGCACATCCTGGACCGCAATGGGATGGCCAACGTGGAGGTGTACCGGGTGCAGGGGCATCTGACGGATCACTATGATCCGAGCAAGCGGGCGGTATTCCTGTCCTCGGAGGTCCACGACACGCCGTCGATCGCGGCGGTGGGCATTGCGGCCCACGAGGTGGGGCACGCGATTCAGCACAAGACCGGCTACGCGTGGCTGGGGATGCGGATGGCGATGGTTGGCGTCACTGGATTCGCCAGCAAGGCGTCCTGGTTCATCCTCATGGCGGGCATGCTCCTCGCGAACATGAGCCCGCGAGGTGGGCTGGGCAGGACCCTGATGTTCTGGGGAATCGTGCTGTTCGCGGTCACGGTGGCATTTCAGGTCATCACCTTGCCGGTGGAGTACGATGCGAGCAATCGGGCGAAGCGGGAGCTGGAGCGTCTGGGAATCATCATTCCTGAGGAAAGGGCGGCCGTGTCGAGCGTGCTGTCGGCTGCGGCGCTCACGTATGTGGCGGGAATGGTGTCAGCGATCCTGGAGTTGCTCCACCTGCTGCTGATCTTCCGGGGCCAGCGCAGCAATGATGACCGATAGCAAGGTCCGTTGGCTCGCGGTCGTCCTCGCCTGGATCCGGGATTGCCGCTGGGAACCGGGTGGCGGGATGGCTAGCCTCGGGTTCGTGGTTCGGGAATCCCATCTTGCCCGCTGGTTGGGCGCGCTGCTCCTCCTCGTCTATCCCTTCGGGTTCGTGGGGCAGGGACTCGCGGTGGAATCGGTGATCGTTCTGACTCCCCACCCCGAGGAGATTCGTCAGGAGTTCGAGGCGGGGTTCGCGGCGTGGCATCAGGAACGGTATGGCCAGCCTGCCCGGATCGAGTGGCGGGACGTGGGAGGGTCCGGCGAGGCACAACGCTTTGTCGAATCGGAGTTTGCCTCGAAGCCGGGAGGCATCGGGATCGATGTGTTTTTTGGCGGAGGCCCTGAACCGTTTCTGGCGTTGGCAGATCGAAAGTGGGTTGAGGTGCACCGGCCGGTTGCCGAGATTTTTGACGGCATCGCGACCCACGCCAATGGAGCGGAAGTCTACGATCCGGGATTGAGTTGGTACGGGGCGTGTCTCTCGAGTTTTGGGATCCTTCAGAATACCCGGGTGCAGCGGTTGGTGGGATTGCCGCTGGTGCAGCGTTGGGAGGAGTTGGCGGATCCGGCGTTGCTGGGATGGGTTGGGGCAGGGGACCCGCGATTGAGCGGGACGATGAACAACATGTACGAGGCGTTCCTGCAGGCCTACGGGTGGGAACGGGGTTGGCAGTTGCTGGCCCGCATCGGCGGAAATGTTCGGCAGTTTGACCGGTTGAGTTCGTCGACCGCGAAGGAGGCCTTGCTCGGTCAGGTCGCCTATGCCTTCTGCATCGACTACTACGGGTTTATCCAGATCGAGGCCAGTGGTCCGACGAACATGACCTTCGTCCTGCCCTCGGATTTCGTGTCCATCAGTCCGGATGGTATCGCGATTCTGAAGGGGGCGCCGCACCGGGAGTTGGCGGGGCGGTTGTTGGACTTTGTGCTGGGCGATGCCGGGCAGCGGTTGTGGCTCCTGCCCGCCGGGCATCCTCAGGGGCCACGCCGTCACTCGCTCGTGCGGCTTCCGGTTCGGCCAGCCCTTTACACGACCTTTGCAGGTCAGTCCCCGATTCCGGTCAATCCGTTCACCGTGAAATCCGGGTTCCGGTACAACGCGCGGACGGCCCGGGCGAGACGGGACATTGTCCGGAACCTGTTCGGATCGGTCTTTGTCGATGCCCACCCGGAGTTGGTGAAGGCTTGCCGTCACCTCGCTGAGACGAAGGCTTCCGAGGCGGTCTGGCGGGAACTTGGGACGGTGCCGTTGACCGAGGCCGAAGCGTTGGTCCTGGCGAAGGGTGAGTGGACGAATGCCGAGGCCCGGAACCGGTTGCGGGCCGGTTGGCAGCATTGGGCGGAGTTGAAGTACCGCCGCCTCGCCGCCGTTCCATCTACCGCCGCCTCCCCGTGATGCCATGCAGATCTCGATCCGAAACCTGACCAAGAGCTTTGGCTCAACGCCTGTCCTGCATTCGATCTCGCTGGAGATCCGGGACGGTGAATTGTTCTTCCTTCTTGGCCCTTCCGGGTGCGGCAAGACCACGCTGCTCCGGTTGATCGCCGGTTTCTATCCGCCGGACAACGGCGACATCCGGTTTGGTGACCGCGACGTCAGCGCGGTGCCGCCGCATCAGCGTAACGCCGGCATGGTATTCCAGAGTTATGCCCTGTGGCCGCACATGACGGTGGCGGAGAACGTGGCTTATGGCCTCGACGTCCGGAACGTTCCTCCCGCAGAGCGCAACAACCGGGTCCGGGAAGCGCTGGCAATGGTCCGGATGGAGGAGTTGGCCGCGCGGTCTCCGAACCAGTTGTCCGGCGGCCAGCAGCAGCGGGTGGCGCTGGCCCGGGCGCTGGTGATCCGCCCCGATGTCCTGCTGCTGGACGAACCCCTCTCGAACCTGGACGCACGGTTGCGTCTGGAGATGCGGGACGAAATTCGCCGGCTGCATTCCGAGTTGAAGCTGACGACGGTGTACGTGACGCACGATCAGAAGGAGGCCCTCTCGCTGGCGGATCGCATGGCGGTGCTGAAGGGCGGGGTGGTGGAGCAGTTGGCGGATCCGCGGACTGTGTACCGGCGTCCGTCCTCCCGCTTCGTGGCGGACTTCATCGGCGAAGCAAACTGGCTCGAAGGGGAGATCGTTCGGGCCGATGCGGATGCCGTCGTGATCCGAACCGGGCTTGGGGAGTTTGCGTCGACGCCGCGGGTGGGGTTGCGCCCGTCCATGCCCGTGTGGCTGGGGATCCGGCCCGAGGCATTGCACGCGGGAGGTGCCGAGTTGAACCGGTTCGATGCCGAACTCCATCAGACAAACTACCTGGGTGAGATCGAGGAATACGTGCTGCAGGCCGGGGGCACGACCTTCAAGTGTTTCGTCCAGAACCCTGAGTTGGCATTGGCTGCCGGGACTCGTCTGAAGGTGTCCGTGCGTCCGGACGACCTCCTGGTTCTGCCTCGGTAGTTCGGTGGGCTAGCGGGCTGTCTGGATGAAGGCGATCAGATCCCGGAGGTCCTTCGGGCTCCGTCCTGCTTCCAGGCCTTCCGGCATCAGCGACAACCCGCTGCTCTCCAATTGCACGACGTCCTTCCGGGCGATCCGGATCCTTTGTCCGGCCGCCTGGACCAGCGTGACCTGATCGGGGGCGTCCTGAGCCAGCAGACCGACGTGGCTTTCGCCATCGCGGGTCCCGATCTGGTAGGCAACGAAGCCGGGATTGATGGCCATGTTCGGGTCGAGGATGTTGCCGAGGAGATCCTCGATGCTCCGGTGGGCGACGCCGGAGAGGTCCGGGCCAACACGGATGCCGAGGTTACCGCACTGGTGACACTGGGCGCAGGCCTGTTGGAAGACAGCCCGGCCATTGGCTGCATCTCCGTCCTTCGGCAGTTGGGTGAGCCATTCGTCCACGAGTTTACGTCGGTTCGAGTACTCTTCGTCGGAGAAGAACCGGGCGGCGCGGGTGGCCGTGTCGCGGTTGCTGCTACGGAGGAGTCGGCGGCGTTGTTCGAGGTCGAGGCTGAGTTCACCGGCCGTGATCTTCCGGGCTTCGAGTGCCGAAAGGAGAACGTCATGAAGGGCGCGGCGCTCCAGAAGCAGGGCGAGCGCGCGGGGTCGCACCTCGGGACCCAGGGTTCGCCATTGGTTGATCAGCAGCGGCCCCAGGGCCGACCCGCTTTGGTTGCGAAGATGGGTCATGGCCGCAAGCTGGATGCTGGATGGTTCGCGACCATCGAGCAGCCCAACCAGGTCCGCGGAGGCGTCTGACTCCAGGCTGATCAGATCCATGGATTGGATCCGTGATGCGACTGGAAGTGCGCGGTCCATCGCCCGGGAGCGGGCGGTCGCCATCCGCGTTGGATTCCGTCGCTGGTCACCGCCCAGGGAAGCAAGTTTCCAGACGGCCGCGAGTTCCTCGTCGTCCGCCTTTTCCTCCAGGGCTCGCCAGGCTTCGATGTCCGGCTGGTTCCAGACCGGTTGTTCGTCGCGACGTTTCATTCCGCGCGCGAGTCCTCGCAGGATCTCGAGGCGAGCCGCGCGTGGGACGTCAGCGCGAAGTCTGCTGCCGACCCGGGGAATCTCGGAACTCCCAAGCCTTGGATCGGCAGCCAACAATTCCGCGAGTTCACCCAAGGCCGCGCCGGCGCCGGGATCGGCCGTGAACGAGGCCGAGGTGAGGAGGTCGTTCAGGACCCGGACCTTGTTCGACGAATGCAGCACTGCCAGGACTGCCCGTCGGATCCAGGGATCCCCGGCGTCCGCTGCCAGAAGTTGCCTCAGTGCATCGGCCGTGACCGGATCCGCCGCACCCTTGAGCGCGAGGGTTGCCTGAAAGCGGACGCGGGGTGATGGGTCGCGGGTCAGCGACTGAATCGTTGGGAGGAGGGCCGACGGGTAGCCCGGATGCGTCGCCACCCAGCGCAGGGCGGCCTCGCGGACGCCGGGCGCGGGGTCCGCCAGAGCCAGGGCCAGGGAATCGGCGGAGAGCAACCCGAGACCGCCCAGCGTCCAAAGTGCGTGAACCCGCCCGGAAGGTGCCGCCGGCGATCCGGTGTGGCTCGTCATCTGGCGCAGGATTGCTCCCCGGACATGGGTTGCCCGACGTTCAATCAGCAGCCGCTGCGCCGTTACCCGCCACCACTGATCCGGGTGCGCCAGCAATTCCACGAGGGCGGTCTCGTCATCGAGTCGAACCGGAGATGGAGGGCGCGTTCCCCAGGTCCGCGGCGCAATCCGCCAGATACGGCCGCGGTCTGAACCGGCCCGGATGTCCTGCTTCGCCCGGAGCTTGGCCGGAATGTAATCCGGGTGCTCGATGACGTCCCGCTGCATGTCGAGCAGGTACAGGGCTCCATCCGGACCGTGCTCCAGCCCGACCGGTCGGAAATTCGGATCCCGGCTGGCCAGGAATTCGTGGTCAGATTCCTTCGCGGCCCGGCTGGCGACAAAGGCGGATCCCCGGGTCTGGATGACTTCGCGATGCACCAGATTGCCGACGACATCGCAGACGAACACGGCGCCTTGCAGATCCTGGGGCCAGCCCGCGGCCGAAAGGTGTCCCATGCCGCCGGCGGCCGAGAAATACCCGGATTGCTCGGGATGATTGGGGCGTGTGACGGCATCGGAGACCGGGAAGATCCGGGCCATTTCGCCGTGATCCGAGATGCTGGTCGTGGTTGGGGTATCCGGGAAGCCGGGTTGGTCGCGGTAGTCGGCCAGATCCAGATAGCGATGCTGGATATGATCGATGTTGTAGGTGGTGAAGGGGTGTCCCCAATCGTCGAAGACCAGCCCAAAACCGCCTCCGGTGCGTCCGGTCAGTCCGACGCGGCCTGTGTCGGGGTCAAAGGCGAAATCGTTCTCCCCGAGTTCGAGCCATTCGGTGCCCGACCTGGGCGAGCGGAGTCGGCCGCCGTTTCCGCCATTCGCCCCGTGGATCCGACTGTCCGGTCCAAACCGCAACCCGTTCACCAGGCTGTCGCTGACACCCCGGAGGAAACCCGTCACGAGAACCTCCCGGACGTCCGCCTGGCCGTCCCCGTTGGTATCCTTGAGGTAGAGGATCTCCGGCGCCGCCGCCACCAGGACCCCGCCTCGCCACGGCGTGACCGAGGTCACGTAGGAAAGGTCGCGGGCGAAAAGGGTGGACCGATCCACGCGACCGTCCCGATCGACATCCTCGAGGAGTCGGATGGTGGAGCCCGCCTGACCTTCCGGACCGGCGCCGTACGGGTAGTCGCGGCATTCAGCGATCCAGGCGCGGCCGCGCTCATCAAAGGCCATCGCGACCGGATCGATGACATCGGGTTCTGCCGCCCAAAGCCGGATCTCGAGCCGGGAATCCAACTGGAAATCGGTGGGCGACGGAGGCGCGGCCAGGCCAGTCAGGGTCCACGCAACCCAGGGCAACCAATGACGGAAGCGCATAGGCTTCAGCATGACCACGGCGGGGCGCGGCCGGAAGGGGTGAGTTGGGGGAGTTTGGATGGTTCTCCGTCTGGCAACTTGAGGGTTGCGGTGAAGGGGGGCATACCTATTCTGTGCCCATGAAATTTGGGCGAAAGCTGCTCCTGATGGCCGGTGCACTCGCGATGGGTGGTATCGCGGGTGGATGCGGCGGCGTGAATGCGACGGGGAGTGTCTCCCCGGCCACCTTCCTCCTGCCCGGGATCATGTACCGGACCCCGGCAGCCAAGCCCCTCGATGAGGTCCGCGACCCGGAAGTCGCCCGGACCACCGCCGCGGATACCGGTTCAGCGGGCCAACCCTGAATCTGGCTGAATTCGTCTTCCGGCTGTTTTAGCGGCTACCACCGACATCTTTTCCCAGTTCGTCCCAATCATGCGTTTTCCCCTAGCTCCGACCGCCAAGATCGCGCGGCACATCGTCAAGAACAAGCTGCAGGGCAAGAAGAAGTTCGCCATGGTGCTCCAGTTGGAGCCCCTGCATACCTGCAACCTCACTTGCACCGGGTGTGGCCGTATCCGCGAGTATTCCACGTCCCTCAAGGATCTCGTCCCGCTGGACCAATGTCTGGCCGCTGCGGCGGAGTGCGATGCCCCGATGATCTCGGTCTGCGGTGGCGAACCGCTGATCTATCCGAAGATCGAGGAACTGGTTGCCGGACTTCATCAGCAGGGACGGATGGTTTATATCTGCACGAACGGCGTGTTCATGCGGAAGAAGATGCGGGAATACATGGCCGCCACCTATTCGGCGCCCATGGAACCCGTGCTCGCGCAGTTGGTGGCTGAGAAGTTGGTTACGGAGAAGGAGGCGGAAACCATCCGCACCGCCGATGCTGCCGCTCGGCAGAAGGTCGTGATCCGGCCTTCGCAGTGGCACTACTGGAACGTCCATGTCGACGGTCTGGAGTATACCCACGACCTCATCGTGGAGCGTGAGGGGGTCTTCAAGGAGTGCGTTTTGGCGATCCGGATGGCGAAGTTGCTGGGCTATCAGGTGGCGACCAACACCACGGTCTACAAGGAGACGGACTCGGGCGAGTTGGAGGAGATGTTCAAGTTCCTCAGTTCCCTCGGAGTCGATGGCCACACGATCTCGCCTGGCTACGACTACGACGCGGCCAAGAAGGACATGGTCAAGCGTCTGGGGCGTGACCCGAAGGAGTTCTTCCTTACCCGCGACCTGACCCGTCAGAAGTTCAGCGACATCGAGCGGTGGGGCGAGATGTTCACGATCTTTGGTACGCCCGGCTACCTGGAGTTCCTGGCTGGCAAGCGTGAGTTGGCCTGCAGTGCCTGGGCCGTTCCCACCTTCAACGTCCGCGGTTGGAAGGCCCCGTGCTACGTGATGACCGACGGTCACTATAAGTCCTATGGCGAGATGCTGGACCAGGTGAACTGGGACAAGTTCGGCGTGGACGAAAAAGGCTGCGGCCGGGACGCCCGGTGCGAGAACTGCATGATGCACTCCGGGTTCGAGCCGACGGCCGCGCTGTCGAGCGGACTCCGCGATTCGTGGGTCAATTTCCGCTATAACTTTGGTTCGCGTCCCGCGCCGTTTCCGAGGACGCCGGAATTGGAGAAGAGCGCCTACAACGGCGTGACCATCGGCAAGGGACACCTGGCCGAGGCCAAGGCCGCGGTGAACAAGGAATTGTCGGGTGCCAAGAGCGCGTTCGCCCGTGGGGGCAACGATCTCTCCCAAGACCATGGGCACGATCACGACCACGCTCCGGCGGCGGGCGGCGGGTGCGGAAGCGGAGACACGACCCAGCGGGATGAATTGCTCGCCAAGATCGGTTCTCCCCGGCCGATCGAGGCCAAGTCCGAATAGCCGGAGGAACCCCGGTTGGATCCCAGGGTCGATCAAGCCCCAGAATGAGCGCCCTGTTTCTTTCGCCTCCCTCGTTTGATGGGTTCGACGGGGGGGCAGGCGCCCGATATCAGGCGCGCCGCGAGGTGACGTCGTACTGGTATCCGACGTGGTTGGCCCAGCCTGCGGCCTTGGTTCCCGGGTCGCGCCTGCTCGATTGCGCGCCGATTGGCATGGGCATGGAAGACTGCCTGCGCGTTGCGGATGGGTTTGATGACGTGATCATCAACACGTCGACTCCCTCGCTCCGCAATGACTGCCGGGTTGCCGAGGCCATCAAGGCTCGGCGGCCCTCGACCCGGATCGGTTTCGTCGGCGCCCATGCGGCAGTACTGCCCACGGAGACCCTCAAGGCGAGCCCGGCGATTGATTGGGTCGGGCGCAAGGAGTTCGACTTCACCTGCAAGGAGGTTTGCGACGGGCGTCCCTTCGAGGGGATCTCGGGACTCAGCTTCAAGAAGGAAGGCCGGATCATCCATAATCCGGAGCGGGAATTGATCCAGGATATGGACGTCCTTCCCTGGGTGGCCGACGTCTACAAGCGGGACCTGGACATCGAGAAGTACTTCATCGGTTACCTGCTTCACCCGTACGTCAGCCTCTATACGGGGCGGGGGTGTCCTGCACAATGTACCTTCTGTCTCTGGCCGCAGACCATCGGTGGACATCGTTACCGGGTCCGTTCGCCAGCCAACGTGGCGGCCGAGATGGCCTACATGAAGCGGATCTTCCCGCAGGTTCGGGAGTTCTTCGTCGATGACGATACCTTCACGGCCAACTTGCCGCGGGCCCGTGAGATTGCCCGGCAACTGGCGCCGCTCGGGTTGACCTGGAGTTGCAACAGTCGGGCGAACCTGGACTACGACACCATCCGCTACTTCCGCGACTGCGGGCTCAGGCTCTTTCTGGTGGGGTATGAATCCGGAAACGAGGATACCCTCCGCCGCATCAAGAAGGGCGTCACGACCGACGAGATGCGGCGGTTCACGGCCGCCTGCCACCGTGCTGGGGTCGTGATCCACGGAACGTTCATCCTTGGGCTGCCGATCGAGACTCCGGAGACCATCGAGCAGACCATCCGTTTCGCCCAGGAGTTGGACGTGTTCTCGCTTCAGGTGTCCTTGGCCGCTCCCTACCCGGGGACCGAGCTCTACGAGATGGCGCGTCAGAACGGTTGGTTCGCCAAGAAGGACAAGACGGACATTGTTCACGGGGATGGTTTCCAGCAGTCGACGCTGGAGTATCCCGGCCTGTCGAAGGAACAGATCTTCGAGGAGGTGGACCGCTTCTACCGGACGTATTACCTGCGGCCGAAGCCCGTGCTCCGGATCATCAAGACCATGCTGGAGGACAAGGACATCTTTGTCCGACGTTGCCGGGAAGGATTCGAGTTCTTCCGCAGCTTGCGTCAGCGACGCGAGACCCTGAGCAGCGTGAGGAACGTCGGCTGAACCGGTCGGATTCCCGGGCTCGCGTTGACTCCGTCCGTGGGCCAGAGGAACCTCCGCTTCTTGAAACGGATTGTCCAAGCCGTGACCACGGCCATCGCTGCACTCCTTGCAGTACACGTCTCCTGGAGTGCTCCCGCGCCCACGAATGGGGTGCCTGATGTCTTCGCGCTGCGCTCGCTCGATTGGTTGCCAGCTCCGGTCAAGGCGCCGTTCCAGCCGGTACGATTCCCGGCCTCCGTCCGGCCGGATCGGGTGGAGCATATGGTTTCCATGGGGGGACGCCTCTGGATCGCTGCCCGCATGCGTGGCGGCACCAACGCCGCCGGCGTCGCTCTCTGGTCCCTGTCGCTTCCGGATGGGCGTCTGGATCCGGTGCGGGGTCAGTTGGAGCGGCACGCAATCCGTGATCTCCACGCGGGGCCGGACGGCTTGTGGTTGGCGGTGGATGGTGGGGCTGCGGCACTCGATCCGAGGACCTTGGTCCTGGACCCGTTTTCGGCTTCCGAAGGACTGACCACGGGCAGCGGGGTCGCCTTTGCGTACGCGGGGCGGCGCTGGTTTCTGATCTCGGATTCGGGAGCCCTGTTCGTGATGCACGCCGACGGGCGCTCGTGGTCCCGGTTGCCCGGCATCCCGGGCGTCAATGCGCGTCGGGCCGGTCGCTTCGAACGCTTGGGCGGCTCCGGCGATTGGTTGTTGGCGCTGGCCCCGGATGAGTTGGCCGTCCGACATCATGCCGCTCCCCAGTGGGACGTGATCGACGAAAAACAGTGGAGTGCCATTCCGTCGGCAACGCCGCCGAGATGGACGTCGGTGGCAGCGGATGGGGACGGAGGATTCTGGCTGGGCAGCGATCTCGGGTTGCACTTTGTGACGGCCGAAACGGGATCCATGCAGCATCAACTCGCGGTGCGTTCCGTGAAGGTGCCCGGCGGACTGGGAGTCCAGGTGCCGGTTGGCTTCCAGGCATCGTCCGCGGCCTATGCCACCGCGCGGGTCCGTCAGGCCGAAGGAATCCGCGAACGGATGCGCGTCCGGGCAAGGCTGGGTCGGATGGCGGTGGAGACGGGGCGAAGTGTGGATCCCATGCAGCCCGGGAGTCGGATTCCGGGCGGGGTCACGGCGTTGCTACGGGACGGGAGTTACTTCTGGGTGGCGTGTCAGGATCCGACCAATTCCACCCGCAGTCGCATTCTGCTGTGGCATGCCTCGAGTCGGCGGTGGGTGGGGCAAGCCCACTTTGGCCTGCCGGTTTCGGCGCTGGCTGCGGACGAATCCCATCTGTGGATTGGTGCGGAGACAGGAAGTCTCGCGAACGCTGCGCCGGTGGTCCGACTCGACAAGCGGGTGCTGACGGCGATTCCTGCAACCCGGTGGGTTCCGGATGAGATCCGGCCGGATGAACTGGGGGCGAAGTTGGCCGAACTGCCGGTTCGGGAACGGGCCGTGCACGCCTTCTTCGCCGGAGACGCCCAGCGGGCCGTGGAACTGCTCGATGCGACCTCGGCCGATGCGGAGTCGCTGTTCATTCGTGCCTTCGCCCATGACGCGATTGGACTCAACCAACCCGCCCGACGGGACGCATTCCTGGATCGGCTTTTCGCCGAGTTCCCTGATTCACCTCATGCGGAGGCGGTGCGAAGCTTGCAGCCCAGGAAGCCAGTTGCGGTGACCGACGGGGTCGTGCCGCCGGCGTTGGAACTCCTCTTCAAGCGAAGGGACGCCAATGGAGATGGTCGGATCGACTCGGCCGAGTGGAAGGCCTGGAAGGGGGACGGCGCGGACATGAAGGCCTTCGACGCGGATGGAAACGGGGCGCTCAGCCTCCCGGAGTTCGACGCGGTGCTCCGAGGAACGCCCTGACTCCAAGACATCGGGCCGGGTGTTCGTCCCAGACCTCGGCCCGAACTCGAGCGAGGCCTGGCCCGCTACCGATTCGTCGAAGGGGGGACGGGGGGGCGTTCCTGAGCGGAACTGGGCCCGTTGGTGGCCGGCGCCTGGACCACATTCTCCTGTTTCAGGATGGACCGGAACACCGACAGGCCACGGACGTCGTTGTAGAAGACGAAGGCCATGAATGAGAGCAGCAGGAAGCCGAACATCAGCGTCGCCGTCTCGTAGACCCGCGCCGGAATCCGGCGGAATGTCAGCAGTTCAATCAGGGAGAAGACGATGTGACCGCCGTCGAGGACGGGCAGGGGCAGGAGGTTCAGCAGCGCGAGGTTGATGTTGATCACCACCATGAGGGCGAGTGCCCGCCGGAAATCGATCCGCATCTCGGTCGCCAGAGCCGTAAAGATCCGCACCGGTCCCTGCAGGTTCTCCACGCCCACACGGGATTCCTTCTTGTGGAAGAGGGCTGTGAGCAGGTCTCCCATCTGGGAAACAGTGTTGCCGATCTGACGGAACGGCGTGGGGCCGGGTTTTTCGACGGTGTAGGTCATCCGTGCGGAAAGCCCAAGCAGCACGCCGATCCGGGCGACCTTCTCCTTCGGGTCCAGCACGGGCGTGACCTTCAGGCGCATGGGCTTTGTGTCCCGGAGCAATTCCAGGTCGATGACCTGGTCGGCCCGTCCGCGGATCAGTTCAATGAGTTGCTGCTGTCCCGCGATCTCGATGCCGTCGACGGAGATGATCTCATCGCCTTCCAGAATGCCAGCCCGCTGGGCAGCCGAGCCCGGAGTGACCGCGTGAACTGCCGGATGATCCTTGGGCCCAAGCTTGAGGAACTTGAGGTGGGCCGCCTCGGAGTACTCGGTGGGGATGTCGTAGGTTCCCGTCCGTCCGTCGGCGTGCTGGATGCTTACTGAAAGGACCTGGGTGACGGAAAGGGCGGCGGTGCGCTGGACGTCCTCCCAGTTCCGGACCGGCTTGCCGTTCACGGCCGTGATCCGATCTCCCTCCCGGATGCCAAAGCCCGCCTCAACGCCCTTGGCCGGCACATAACCGATGATCGTGTTGTTGTACGGAACCGGCAGTCCCACCCACCAGACGATCGAGCCCAATACGAGGGCGAAGACGAGGTTCATGGCGGGGCCGGCAAGGGCGACCGCAATCTTCTTCGCGGGTGATGCCGCAGGCAGGTTGGGGTCACATCCCCCTTCGATCGCCTCCGACGTGATCATCTGCGGGAGTTTCACGAACCCGCCCAAGGGCAGCCAGCGGAGGGCCCACTCCACCCCGGAACGATCCTTCCATCCAAAGATCTTCGGACCAAACCCGATAGAGAATCCGTCCACCTTGAAGCCCAGACGACGCGCAACCCAGAAGTGGCCGTACTCGTGGACGAAGACCGCCAACGTGAAGAGCGCGGCCACTCCGATCGCAATGATGACCCAGGACAACAGCGCGGACATGAGGTGGCCAACCTAGCGTGACTTCCTGTGCCGTCCCAATGAAGTTTTCCTGCCGCGCCGCGATTGCCTTCCGGGCGGGTCCTGGGGAATTCCGGATGGCACAGTTCCCGGTTCACCGTTTGAATCCCTCAAAATGAAAAGGATCCTGTCGTGCTCACTGGTCATCACCGTCCTGACCCTCTCCGGATGCCGCTCCACCTCTGACCTGGCGGGGGATATTCCGGGAGGATATTCGCAGGCGACCGCCCAGTCGCCGGACATCCGTGCGGCAGCCGAGTTCGCCGTCCGTGAGCAATCCGAGGGGGGCAAGGACGGTCCCTTGAAACTCGCGCAGATCGTTTCGGCAGAGAAGCAGGTGGTCTCCGGGATCAACTACCGTCTCGTCCTGCGGGTGCAGGACGGTACCAAGACCCGCGAAGCGGTGGCCATGGTCTGGTGGCAGTCCTGGAATACCCAGCAGCCCTATCGGTTGACCTCCTGGAACTGGCGATAAGGGAATTGGCGGAACTGGTGGGGATTAGGGGTAAGGGATTCTGGAAGTCAGCCTCTGACCCGTCAGCCTCTGACCTTTCGAGGCACGAAAAAGCCGGTGCATGAGCACTGGCTGATCTGAAGAACGATGGCGACCCCACGGGGATTCGAACCCCGGTTACTGCCGTGAAAGGGCGGTGTCCTAGGCCTCTAGACGATGAGGTCGCTGACGTTCCACATCGCTTACCCGGAGAGAGGGCCGGTTGTCACGCCGGAACTCACCGCTGGGCTAACATTGCGATGAAATGTTGCGCTGATGGTGGGTCGGCAGGGATTTGAACCCTGGACCAACGGCTTAAAAGGCCGCTGCTCTACCGCTGAGCTACCGACCCTTTTCAGCGCGGGCGGGCAAATTACGCGTCAATGGGCCAACTGCAAGGCCGATTTCTGGAAGTCTCGAGGTTTTTGCTGCCCCGCAAGGATTCCCCGTGAAAACGGCGGTTCGACGACGTGGAAGCCAACGATTCCAACCGGTGTCATTGGCGTCCGAGGTTGGCGCAGCCAGGCCTCAGCGGGCGGAAGACTTGAATTCTTCGATGCGGTCGCGGAGGGCCTGATGGATCCGGGAAGCGGTATCCGGGCCGCAAGAATTGACCTCGCCGTAGGGGCGTTTACCGCCGTAGAGGTGGGGTGGTTCCACATCCCATTCCGACTTGGGAATGATGTAGCCGATCTCGTCGTTCGCGAGGCCGAACACGAATTGGATGCGGCCTGGCATCATCTCGCGCAGCGGTGGGATTTCGAGCGGGGCAATTCCGAAGTCGGCTCCCGGCGGTTGGACGATCCCGCCGTTGACGAGTTCCGGGTAGATCTCGCCCGGGATGCAGGCGAAGGAGATGTCCCCGAGCGTGATGAGCGCGATCTCCGTGCGGAAGTGCATCCATTTCGAATGCCCGCGATCGAGAAGCCCGATGAAGCTGGCGAGGAGGAATCCCGTGTTCTCCAGTTTCACATCGAACGTTCGGGCGTGGACGGTCATCGGGGCTGACTCGACGCCCGTCGCGGGGGTGGATCGGATGCGATCGAGGATCTGCTTCACCACTTGGTGGCCAACGGCATCGGTCTTGGCGTGGGACGGGGTCTTGAGGGTGGCCCCGGAGACGGGGTCGGTGACTTCGGTGGTGGGGTGGGTGGTCATCAGGCCCCCGACGGCGGCATTGACGAAGACGTGCTGGCCGCCGAGGCCGGGGCGGAAGAGGCCGTTTGTTCCGGGAATTCCCTGAGCGAGGGCGCGGCGGATGACGCCGGGGAAGTCGGCCGTGATGTCCCGGTTGTCTCCCCAGGGAGTTTCGGGGTGGTTCCCCCAGCCGACGAGTGTGCCGAGCGTGGCGCCGTTGGTGGGGTTCGTGAAATGGAGGACGCGGAGGTCGGCATCGAAGACCTCAGGCTTCCGGGTGTCGGCAACGAGTCCCTTGGGATCGACGGCGATTTCATGCGCCGACATGCGGGCCGGACTCAGACCGGCCACCGCCTGGCGCAGGGCGTCCCGGGCGCCGTTGATGACCTGCTGTCGATAAAGCGGGTCGACCCCGCTGTGGAACGGATCCGGCCCCCACAGGCCCATCATGTCCGGGGTGGAGTGGTTGTGGGTGGCCGTGATCACGACGTAGTCCAGCTTCAGGTCGGCCGGCACCTGTTCGCGGATGCGGATGACGTCGTCGTGGAAGATTCCGATGGAATCGATGCCGACGATGCCGATGCGGGCGTAGCCGTTATCGACCACGAGGGCGGCCGCGACGAGAGGGTCGTGGACGTTGGTGGCGGAGCGCCCTTGGCTGAAGCCAGCCATCCAGACGGGGCGGGCGGTGATGTCCGGGGTGATGTCGACGGTGCCGAACCCGACTCGGAGCGGGCGTGGTTGTTGGCGGGCGGAATTGCCGTCGATGGCGATCTCGACCTTGTAGCCGGGGAACCGGTCCCGGGTGACGACCCAGTAGCGGAGGGCAATGGCCGCGACGAGGAGGATGAGGAGAATCCCCAATCCGCTCAGGAGACGCCGGAGGACGGAGGGACGATTGGAAGGCGGGGAGAGGGGAGGATGGGACATGGGACAGGGGGGAGACTGCCTGGGCGCGGTGTGCGCCCAGGCGTTTGGATGGGGCGGATCAGCCGCGGTAGATGATGGCGACGCCGAAGTCGGTGATCAGCTTCTGGGTACCCATCTCAACGTAGCTGTAGTTGATCGGCGTGATGCTGACGATGTTCTCCTCGCCGATCCGGTTGAGGAACTCGGTGACGAAGCTGTCGAAGTTGTCATGGCCAACCTCCTTGCAGTCCGAGTGGCGGATGGTTTTGAGGCGAAGGAGCTTTTTGCCCTCGGTCTTCGCAGCGGCTTCCAGGCTGGGGAGCGCCTTGCGGATGAGGGGTTCGACGGGTTTGTCGCTCATGGGAACCGCGAAACGCTTTTCCTCCCGTTGGGCAGGAGCCTGGGGCGGAGGCGGCGGAGGGGTGGCCAGGCGGGTGGGGGGTGAGTTCTCGGCAGGGATGGTGATCTCGCGGTTGCAGGTCGGGCAGGGAATGGTTTCGCCGGCGGCGGCGGCATCCACTTCGAGCTCGGTCTGGCAATGCGGGCACTTGAATACGATGTCCATGGCAGCGCGCAGTTTCTGAAAAGGATCAGGTGGAGAGGCGGAGAGCGGGAATCCTGAGGGTGAACGGTTGGGTGTCCGATGCTATTCGCCGGGCACGCGTTGGATGCGGGCTCCGAGGGCCTCGAGCTTGACCTCCATCCGTTCGTATCCGCGGTCGAGGTGGTAGACGCGGTGGACCTGCGTCGTTCCGGAGGCGGCCATGCCCGCGATGACCAGGGCGGCCGAGGCTCGGAGGTCGCTGGCCATGACCTCGGCGCCGCTGAGGGGGGCACCGCCCTTGACGATGGCGCTGGGGCCTTCGATGCCGATGTCGGCGCCGAGGCGCATGAGTTCGGCGGCGTGCATGAAACGGGACTCGAAGATCCGTTCGGTGATGATGCTCGTCCCGGGCGCCTGACACATCAGGGCCATCAATTGGGCCTGCATGTCCGTGGGAAATCCCGAATAGGGCATGGTCGTGATATCGACCGGCTTCAGGTTCGAGGCGGCACCGATGGTCAGTGCGCCCGCGCGGCGGGTGATGCGCACGCCGGCTTCCTGCAGCTTGTCGAGGACGGCTCCGAGATGGTCCGGGCGGGCGCCGCGCAGGGTGACCTCGCCACCGCTGGCCGCTGCGGCCACGGCAAAGGTCCCGGCCTCGATGCGGTCGGGAATGACCTCATGTTCGACGCCCCGCAGTTCGCGCACCCCGGTCACGGTGATGGTCGGGCTCCCGGCGCCCTGGATACGGGCGCCCATGGCATTGAGGAAGTCTGCCAGGTCAACGACCTCGGGTTCGCAGGCGGCGCTCTCAATCACGGTGACCCCTTCAGCCAGCGTGGCGGCCATCAGGATGTTGGCCGTGCCGAGCACGGTGGGGCCGGCGCGTCCGCCAAGGAAAACGAGCGAACCGGAGAGGTCGGGAGCCTCGGCGTGGACGTAGCCCGCTTCGATGCGGATCTGGGTGCCAAGCGTTCGGAGTCCCTTGAGGTGAAGGTCGATCGGGCGCGTGCCGATGACACAGCCGCCGGGCAGGGAGACGGTGGCCTTGCGGAGTCGGGCGAGGAGTGGACCGAGGATGCAGATGGACCCGCGCATCTTGCGGATCAGGTCGTAGTCGCCGGTGCCGGTGATGTTGGCGGCGCGGACCTTGAGGGTGCTGCCATCGAACTCCACCTCGGCGCCGAGCGAGGTCAGGATCTGGCACATGAAACGGACGTCGCTGAGGTCCGGGACATGGCGGATGACGCAGGTTTCTGCCGTGAGGAGCGTGGCGGCCATGATCGGCAGGACGGCGTTCTTCGAGCCGCTGATCTGCACCTCTCCGCGTAGGGTGGTGCCGCCTTCAATCAGGAAACTATCCATGGTGGGTGTGAGCCGGGAGACCTCCGCCACCGATCCCGAGTTGATTCACGGGATTCCGGGGACGGGACGAGCGAACGATGAGAATGCGATCCCGGCCGCTCAAGTCTTTCTCGATGGAGATCTCACTCCATCCGTGGTCGGCGAAGATCCGTCGGAGGTCCTCGGCCTGACCGTCGCCGAACTCCGCGAGCAGCCATCCCCCCGTCTGGAGCCAGTCCTGGGCGAGCCTGGCCAGGTTCCGGTAGGGCGCCAGTCCGTCGGGGCCGCCGTCGAGCGCCAGGTGGGGATCGTGATCCCTCACTTCGGGCATGAGTTCCGCCAGTTCACCGGTCGGGATGTACGGCGGGTTGGTGACGATCAGGTCATAGGCCCGGCCTTCGACGAGCCGCGCGTCCGGTCCGAAGACACTGGTGTGGTGCCAGACGATCTGTTCCTGAAGGCCGTTCAGGGCGGCATTTCCGCGCGCCACATCCAGTGCCGCACTGGAGACGTCGAAGGCATCGACCTGCACGTCCGGACGGGTTGCCGCCATCGCGAGGGCGATGCAACCGGAGCCGGTGCCGAGGTCGGCCATCTGGACACCGGGCCGGGAAGGCAGGCGTTCCCGGGCGCGCAGAACGAGTTGCTCGGTCTCGGGTCGCGGGATCAGGACGTCTCGCGTGACCGGGATCCGAAGTTCGAGGAAATCGGCGAAGCCAACGAGGTGTTGGAGCGGGATGCGATGCGCACGGTGTTCGATGAGCGTCCGGTACGCCTCGGTCTGGGCGGCCTCGATCGCCGGCGCCAGGCCGATCCGCCGGCGCAGGCGCGGGATCCCGGTGACGTGTTCGAGGAGGAGTTCCGCCTCGATCCCGGCCGATTCAATACCCGCTGCGGCCAGCCGGGCCGTGGCGCGGCCCAGCAGGTCGGATGTGGTTTCAGCGGCGCCCTCCATGCAGATCGCGCAAGCGTCAGGGGGACCGTGACGGAGGACAAGCTTTCGCTGGCCGTGGGGGCGCGGTGTGGTCGAGACTCGCCCGCATGGATGGACTGATTGCACAGCTCGACCGGCATCTCCGGTGCCGGCCCCGGCTGGGAGATGGGGTTTACCTGGCGAAGACGGCGGTGGTCGTGGGCGATGTCACGCTCGGCGACCGGAGCAGCGTCTGGTACGGGGCCGTGCTGCGCGGCGACATCAACCGGATCCGGGTCGGACACCACTCCAACGTGCAGGACAACGCGGTCCTGCATCTGGCGGATGATCATCCATGCCTGGTTGGAAACTGGGTGACCATCGGGCACTCGGCCAACGTGCATGCCTGCACCATCGGCGATGAATGCCTGGTGGGGATGGGTGCGACGGTCCTCGACGGTGCCGTCGTGGGGGAGCAGTGCCTGATCGGAGCGCATGCGCTCGTCACGCCCGGGACGGTGATCCCGCCGGGGTCGATGGTGCTGGGATCACCGGCGAAGGTGGTGCGACCGTTGCGGCCGGAGGAACGGGCCGGGTTGAAGCACTGGGCGCAGAAGTATGTGACCAACGGCGAGTACTGTCTCCGTCACGGTCTCCACGTCGGGGCACCGCTTTGAACGACAGGACATGGGCTAATCGGCGTTTCGGGCAACCAGGCTGAATCATGGCTCGCAAGATCACTTCGCAATGGGACTTCGCCGGCGACCTGTTCTCGGCTCCGAAACCGGCGCGCGACGTCGTTTCGGTCGCTGACTTCACGCGACGCATCCGGGATGTCCTGGAGGGTCAGTTCGGGACCGTGTGGATCCGGGGGGAGGTCTCGAACTACCGGTTGCAGACGTCTGGCCATGCCTACTTTGTCCTGAAGGACGCCTCGTCCTCGGTGAGTTGCGTCCTGTTCCGCGGGCAAACCGGGGTTTCCCGGGCGCTCCTGCGCGACGGCGCAAGCGTGATCCTCGGCGGTGCGGTGACGGTGTACGAACCGCGAGGGCAGTATCAGTTGCGGGTGACGCATGTCGAAGCCGAGGGCATCGGAGCCCTGCAGGCGGCCTTCGAGGAACTGAAGCGGCGTCTGTCTTCCGAGGGCCTCTTCGATGCCGCCCGGAAACGTCCGATCCCCGCGTATCCCCGGGCCGTTGGAATCGTCACGTCGGCGACGGGTGCCGCGCTGCGCGACGTGCTGCATGTGATCGGACGCCGGTTTGCCGGGTTGCGCGTGGTGCTGGCTCCGGCGCGGGTTCAGGGTCAGGGGGCTGCCCGGGAGATTGCCGAGGGCGTGCGCTGGCTGAACGAGTGGTCGGAGGCCGGGGGAGGGCTCGACGTGATCCTCGTCACGCGCGGCGGTGGCAGCCTGGAGGATCTCTGGGCGTTCAACGAAGAAGTCCTCGCCCGGGCGCTTGCCGCTTCCCACCTTCCGGTGGTCTCGGCCGTGGGGCATGAAATTGACTTCACAATCTCGGACTTCGTGGCCGACCTGCGCGCCGCCACGCCCAGCGCTGCCGCCGAAATCCTGACGGCCGGATATGTTGCCAGCCGGGAGCGGATCGAGTCGCTTCAGTCGCGGTTGCCGCGCCTCCTCTACGGGGCTTTGGCGGATCGCCTGGGGCAGGCGGACGAACTCCAACGTCGGCTCGCCCGGGTTCACCCGCGTCGTCGACTCGAAGATCACGGGCAGCGGCTGGACGAGTTGGTGGATGCCCTCCGCACCGGCGTTTCCAGAGCATTGCGGGAACGGCGGCGATCCGGATCCGTTCTGGGTCAACGCCTGCTCGCCGCCCGGCCTTCAGCCCGGTTGATCCGCGAGGTTCGACGCCAGCAGGAACTGCGTCGTCGTTTGCTGGGAGGGGCGAAGCTTGGATTGAACGCGTGGCGCGAGCGGTTGGCGCGGGTGCAGGATCGGTTGCGGTTGCTCTCGCCGGAGGCCGTCCTGGAGCGCGGCTATTCCATCACGCTGGATGCCGCCACCGGTGCCGTCGTCCGGGATGCGGCCGAAATCCGGCCCGGCCAGAAACTGACGTCGCGCCTGGCGAAGGGGCGCGTCTCGAGCGTGGTGGTCGAGCCGACCGAAAAGGAGTGAGGGGTCTTGGGGGGGTAGCCGAAAGAAACGAAAGAGGGTGAAAGAAGGGAACCTTTGGCCGAAAGGCTGGGATCAGAGTCTTTGGGCGTCTTTCGTTCCTTTCGGCAAAACTGGCTCGCAGCCGCGCGGGAAACTTCCGGTGGGCGTTCCAAACCCTATCGCGGACTTGCGGAGTCATCGACGTTGGAGATGCTGCGGCCATGAACAGGATGAGCCGAAGACAGGCAGTGGGCACCATGGGCTTGATTGCGGTCACGGCTGGGATCGCCCCCGGGACAGCGGTGGCGGCTGACAAGAAGCTCTGGGCAAAGAGCTACCTCGGAACGAAGGGACCGGAGTTGGTCGTGGAGAAGTGGCTGGGCTCCGAACCGAAGCGCCAGGGCAAATGGGTGTTGGTGGATTTCTGGGCGACGTGGTGCGGCCCGTGTCGGAAGGCGATTCCCGAACTGAACAGCTTCCACAAGAAGTTCGGCGACCGGCTCGTGGTGATCGGCATCAGCGACGAGGCAGAGGATGTCGTCCGGAAGTTCAAGGATCCGACGATCGAGTATTTTCAGGCGCTCGACCCACAGCGCCGCACCTACAAGCAGTATGAGGTGAAGGGTATCCCGCACGTGGTCGTGCTCGATCCCGAAGGCATCGTCCGCTGGGAGGGTTATCCGCTCCTCGACGGCCATGAACTGTCGGAGAAGGTGATCGAGGGACTGCTGCCGGCGAAGAAGGGGTAGTGCGAGGGCAGTTCCTCTCACGCCCTGGGGCGGGGCCTATGATCGCCGGTACATGGGCTTTGACAGCGCAGCGGTCGAAGCCATCGCCCGCCGGGGCCGGTGCGACCTATACCTGCTGACCGGGGACGAGATCCCATTCGTTCAGGACGGGCTTCGCGATGGAGAACACATCCGATGCGAGATGCACCGTTGGTTCGAGGTGGCCCTGGCGGCCCAGGCCGTGCCGTGGCAGTTGCTTCGAGGAAAGCGCGAGGAACGACTGGAGACGGCGCTGGCGCGGATCCGGACACTTTTCGGCTGAGGCCGCGGGGGGCCAAAAAAGGGGTTTGTGGCCGCAAGAAACGCAGGAGCCCAAAAAGGGCGCCTTGGTGGCGGTGGCCCGGCTTTTCACCAGCCCGTACCCAAGGGCAATGGGTTAGAAGGTAAGCCCCTCTCCGACAGTTCAGGTCACCTTCTGGGGTTCGTCCTGAATCCGGTCTATGGTTCGACGACTTCGAGTCCCCGAATGTGCCGGAATTCAGCTGCATTGAAGGTCGCCACCGCCCAGCCACGGTGAATCGCCGTGGCCGCGATGATCAAATCGTGAGGGCCGACCATTTGACCTGCCGCGGAGAGTTCCGCCCACAGTCTGGCGTGAACCCGCGCGAGGGCCGCATCCAACGAAACGACTTCAAGTCGTCGGAAGGCCTTTTCCAGCCAGCGGCGGCGCCGTCGGGCCCGAGCGGCATCGGTTTCGACTTCGATCCCAAACCACAGTTCGGAAAGGGTGATTGCGCTGCACGCGACGGATTCCGGCGGCCGGGAGCGTAACCAGGACGGCAGATCGAAATTCGCGCGCTCGTCGGCGATGAGCAGCGATGTGTCGAGGATCAGCCCCACGGATTTTTGAGGGGCTTCAGTACCTTGCGCCCCTTGGCGATGGCGGCCGCAAACTCGTGCCGGTCTTCGGCAGAAAGTTCCGTCTCCGCCAAATCGGCAGCCAGTTCATGGCTGTTGCATCCTGGCTCGGACGCGGGGACCAAGTAGCCGTGCGACACCCCATCCTTAACGATTCGGAAGGAGGTGTGGAGGGAGTGAACCTCATCCAGAAACTTCCCAAACTTCGCGGAAATCTTGGAGGCTTCCACCGTTTTCATGGTGGGGAATGTAGGCGGCCCCGCTACTCGATCAAGCAAGCAGGTGGCGAGCATGGACTTTGGCCAAGCGAAGCGTTGCCGGTGGGATGTTCGGGGCGGTCGAGGTCTGCCGCCCCGCTGGAGACCGGATTTCCCGTTGAACTGGAACCCAGCGCTCAAGCGATGGGCTAACGTCTACTGGTGCCCCGCACCTGGAGACTCGGATAGTCGCTACTCGGATTGCCCCACACCCCGGCACCACCGTTTCGCCAGCCGTTCGCCAGCCCGCGTTCGCTGGGTTGGTTGACGGCGGAGGCAGTGGGGCCAGCGATCCCTGCCCGGCAGCGATGAATCCGGGGTGAATCGGATTAACCGGGCCTGCGTCAGCGGACTTCGATTGCGCGCCCGCCGGCACATTCGGGGCAGTCCTGGCAGAAGTACAGAACTGGCTCATTTGTACCTGAGCGTCCAACTACAGAAGCAAATGAACCCTTCGGCCATTCCTCGTGCTCAGGCTGTCCTGTCTCGTCGGATCCAAACTCTGGTGGCCGGGCTGATTCTGGCATCCCCTTGGATGCCGTCCGTAGCGCTTGCAGCGGTGGACGAAGGGGCGGCCAGAGTCGTACTGCAACGGGAATGCTCGGGATGCCACGGACGCCAGTTGGAACGATCGAAGCGCAAGGGAAACAAGGAGATGCTCCTCGACGGGGAGAGCAGCTTGGCCGAGTTGGAGGGGGTTAAGGTTGTGGTTCGCGGAAAACCGGAGGCCTCCGATCTGATTGCGAGCCTGACCAAGACAGACCCCGACGAACGGATGCCCCAGCCTCGCGACGGCAAGGCGGCCAAGCCATTGCCCGCGCAGGAGATTGACGTTCTCAGGGCATGGGTTCGGGGGGACGGTGGGCCCGCGCTGCCGGCGAAGAGCATCAAGCGGATCGAGGCTGTCCGAGCGATCCATCAGGACCTCAGCGCAGCGCAGGAAGGGGATCACCGGTACTTCCGTTACCTGACCCTGCACAATCTCTGGAATGGCGGATTTGGGGCGGAGCTGCCGAGCCATCGGGCCGCGGTCAGCAAGGCCATCAACAGCCTCTCCTCGGAGGCGCAGATTGCGGTGCCCCGTGCCCTGGGGCCCGAATCCACCGTGCTTCGCATCGACCTTAGGGACTATGGCGGGGAGGAAAGCTCGTGGGACATGCTGGCCAAGGTTTACCCGTACGACCTGACGCCCAACGTCCTGACCAAGGTTGAGAGGGAATTGCGAGCCTACGCTCATTGCTCCGTACCCATGATCCGGGCGGACTGGTTCGTCTTCGCCTCGCTGCAGCCCCCTTTTACCACCGGCTGTTGAATCTCCCCAATACCCACGACGGGTTGCCGGCGGGCGATGCCGCGTTGGAGGATCAACTGGGAATTCCGGTGACCGAAAACATCCGGCGCGGGCGGGCGATGCGGGGTGCCTTCACGGATTCGGGAGTCTCCGGTTGGAACCGGCTCATCGAGCGGTGGGGGCGGCGCCGGCACGGCGAGGACTGGGACTCGTCCGCCTTCGGGTTCGTTTGAAAACTCGCTCGGGATGCGCTTCGTGCCGGTGAAGGTTGGAAGCGAGACGGTTCACTTCAGCATCTGGGAAACCCGCGTACGGGACTACCAAGCCTACGCGAACTCAGCGACCGGGGTGGATGGATCGTGGAAAAGCCCGACCTTCAAAGGACAGGCCGTGACGCCGGTCGACACCTGCCCGGTGGTGTACGTCTCATGGGAGGATGCCCAGAAGTTCGCAGCCTGGCTCACCGACAAGGAACGCCGCGAGGGACGGATTCCTGCTTCCGCCCGGTATCGCCTGCCGACGGATGCGGAGTGGAGTTGGGCGGTGGGGATCGGTGACCGGGAGGGCAGTGGTTCTCCGAAACAAAAGGATGAGCAACTCAAGGATGTTTATCCCTGGGGCACGCAGTTTCCGCCTCCGGCAAGGGCGGGCAACTACGCTGATCTTGCCATGAAGTCAGCTTTTCCGGATCTCGGAGCCATTGACAGCTACGAAGACGGCCATGCCACCACGGCGCCAGTGGGCACCTTTCCCGCATCGGCTTCCGGGCTTTACGACCTCGGGGGTAACGTCTGGGAGTGGTGTGAGGACTTCTATGACGGACAAAGCGGGGCCCGTGTGTTGCGCGGTGGGTCGTGGCTCAACTTCGATCGCGACTTCCTGTTGTCGTCGGGCCGCAACAACCGCTCCGCCGACGCTCGCGGCGTCATCTTCGGGTTTCGTTTGGTGTTGGTTGGGGTGCCGGTGCGCTAGGTGTTCCAGCAACGCTGGCGAGATGTGCCCTGGAGAACGGACTCTGGGGGCCCGTGCCACACATGCGGCTGCAATCTCACGCGGAGCCGCGGAGCGCGCAGAGAGAGGGGCGCTTCGAAACATTCCAATCTCGGAGCCTTTCACCCAACTGTGACTCGCCGGAGGTGCGTCCCTGAGGTCCATTCTCCGCCACCTCCGCGGCTCCGCGTGAACCTTGTCCCCTTCTGAATCGCATGGAGACGGATTAGGTGTCTCCCAAGGTGATGTTTCCCATGGCGCGGCCCTGGGCTGTCGTCGAAACGCAAAGGACGCAAAAAGAGCAGTCGATCGGAAGGAAGTCTTTGGTGGAATAGGTGGGATCTGTCGCCCCGCTGGGGCTGGGGTTCCATTCTGCGATGGAACCCACCGCTCACGCGGTGGGCTATCGTCTGTCGGTGCTCCGCACCTGGAGACCTGGGATATCGCTCTTCCTAACCTCTGAGACGGAGCACAGCTGCTTCCCGGCTTATTTCGCGAGGCCGCGTTCGCTGGACTGGGTGAAGGCGACGAGGTGGCGGACTTCGGGGGAGTCGCCGACCTCGGATTCGATGCGGGCGAGGGCGTTGGCAGTGGTCAGGCCGGAGCGGAAGAGGACCTTGTAGGCCTTGGTGAGCTGGCTGATGGCGTCGGGGGTGAATCCGGCGCGTTCGAGTCCGACCTTGTTGATGAAGCGGGTTTCGGCGGGGCTGCCGTCGGCCATCATGAAGGGGGCGACGTCCTGGACCACCTTGGAGCATCCGCCGATCATGGCGTGGCGGCCGATGCGGCAGAACTGGTGGACAGCGGCGAGGCCACCGATGACGACGTGGTCTTCGACGGTGACGTGACCGGCGAGGGTGGCCACGTTGGACATGATGACGTGGTTGCCGACCTGGACGTCGTGCGCGAGATGCGTGTAGGCGAGGAAGTGGTTGTGGGAACCAACGACGGTGGCCTGGCCGTCCGCCGTTGCGGCGTGGACCGTGCAGTACTCGCGGAAGACGTTGTGGTCGCCGATGCGGACGTGGGTGATGCCGCCGCGATACTTCAGGTCCTGGGTTTTTCCGCCGAGACAGGCGAAGGGAAAGACCTCGTTGTCCGAGCCCAGGATCGTGTGGCCTTCGAGGACAACGTGGGAGTGCAGGACGGTCCGGGGTCCGAGCACGACGTGCTCTCCGAGGACGCAGTAGGGTCCGACGGTGCAGTCGTCGGCGATCTGGGCGCCCGGGTGGAGGACCGCGGTGGGATGGATGCTCGGCATGGACGGGGAGGAGGGAACGGGTCCGGTCGGACTCAGCGATCCATCAACATGAAGGTCACGTCGGCCTCGGAGACGGCCTCGCCATTGACGGAGCAGACGCCGCGGGCCTTGCCGATCTTGCCGCGGGACTTGGTCATTTCGACCTCGATGACGAGGGTATCGCCGGGGCGGACGGGTTTGCGCCATTTGACGTCCTCGGCGGACATGAAATAGGCGAGTTTTCCGGCGTTCTCGGCCTGGCGCATCATGAGGATTCCGGCGACCTGGGCGATGGCCTCGAGCTGGAGGACGCCGGGCATGATCGGGTGGCCCGGGAAGTGGCCCTCGAAGTACGGTTCGCCGATGGTGACCTGCTTGAGGGCGGTGATCTTGTTGCCTTCGATGCGGGTGACGCGGTCGACCATGAGGAAGGGCGGCCGGTGTGGCAGCACCTGCATCACCTGCATGATGTCGAGCGTGGCGCCGTCGCGGATGAGGGCTTCCGTGGAATCTTTGGAGTGGCTCACGGTGTTGGCGGCCTGGTTGCGGCGTTCAGCGGGCTTTTCCGGGGATCTCTCTGGTGCGGGGGAAGGGGGAGGGGCGAAGGTCTGGGCGGCTTCGAGCGGCTTGCGCATCTGGGCGATGAGGGCCCGGGCGAGTTCGGTGTTGGCGTGGTGGCTCGGGCGGACCGCGATGACGTGTGCGTGGATGGGTCGGCCGACGAGGGCGAGGTCGCCGATGATGTCCAGGATCTTGTGCCGGACGAACTCCTCGCGGTAGCGGAGGGGTTCGGTGGTGAGGATGGCGTCGTCCCGGATGACGATCGCGTTCTCGAGGGATCCGCCCTTGATCAGGCCATTGCGGATGAGGAACTCGATTTCCTCGTAGAAGCAGAACGTCCGGGCGTGGGAGATCTCCTTGTCCCAGGTCTCCGGAGTGATCTCGACGCTGAAGAACTGGGTGAAACGGCCGCCGCGGTCGGAACTGGTGCAGGTGATCTTGAAGCCGTTATGGGGGAACACGGCCATCTGCGTTTCGCCGACCGTCAGTTCGAGGGGGGCGGTGACCTTGAAAGGTTCGACGGTTTCGGTCTGGGCGACCATCCCGGCGTCGCGGATCAGGCGGGCGAATTCCCGGGCGGAGCCGTCCGCGATCGGAGGTTCATTGGCGTCGAGTTCGATGACGGCGTTCTGGATGCCGACAGCGGCGAGGGAGGCGAGGACGTGTTCGACCGTATGGATCTTGACGGCGCCCTTGGCGAGGGTGGTGGAGCGCTGGGTATCCGTGACGTATTCCGCGCGGGCCTCGATCTCCGGCTTGCCGTCGAGGTCCGTACGACGGAAGCGGAGTCCGGAATTGGCCGGGGCCGGGACAATGGTCAGTGAGACCTTGTTCCCGGAGTGGAGGCCGATTCCGGAGTAACTGACTGGATTCTTGAGTGTGTGCTGTTGCGGCACGGGGCGGAGTTGTAACCAAGGGAGTTGCCACGGCGCAACGGGGCAATTCGGACAAGTCGGAAGATTTCAGTTTCAAGATTCAAGCGGGGCGGGTTCCCGGTCTCCCCGAGATGGAACCGGGATTCGGAGTCCCGGAACGCCTGCGACCCGCCTCCTGACGTCGGCGGCTACCGGGCTTGAATCTTGAAACTTGAAACTCTCCGGCTTTACGCGTGCCAGCCGTGGTTTTCGCGGACCTGGAGCATGGCGGCGAGGATGTTGTTCCAGGTGTCCTGCCTGGACATGGTCTCGTTGGGGAACATGCAGCCGTCCCAGCAGATGTGCTTGGTCTTCCGGGTGACCTTGCCGGTGTCGTCCCGGAGCCAGTAGCCGGCATCGCGGGGAACGTTGAGCTTGCCGTTGGGGTCGTTGACGACGCAGTGCTTGCCCGTCTTGTCGTGGGAACCGGAGCCCTTCACGGTGGCGTCATTCTGGGCGACGTGGAAATCGAACGTCCACGGCCGGAGGGCGGTGGTCATCTTCTTCATGGCCTTGTGGAAGGCTTCGGGCTCCCAGTGGAACTTGGGCGGAACGATGCGGTGTTCGGGCGCGTTGTAGCCGAGCGTGTAGAGGAGCGTGTGGGCCATGTCCGCCTGGAAGCCGACGACCTTGGGCATGCCGGTTTCCTCGAGCGTCTGGAGCATGGACTTCCACGAGTGCATGCCGCCCCAGCAGATCTCGCCTTCGGCGGCGAGCCGCTCGCCGAGGTCTTTGGCCACCTTGCCGCCTTCGCGGAACGTCTTGGCGATGAGCTTGGTGTTGGCCTTCGGGTTGGCAGCCCAGTCATGGACGCCGGCGGCGGAGTCGATCCGGACGATGCCATAGGGGCGGACGCCGAGTTCGCGGAGCTTGGAGGCGATGCGGCAGGCCTTGCGGACGGCAGCAACCCAGTTGGCGCGCTTGGTTTCGTCGCCCATGGCCGAGCCGTCGAACCAGACGGGGGCGACCACGGATCCAACGACAAAGCCCTTCGACTGGATCTTCTCGGCGAGGGCCTTGATGCCGTCGTCGGAGATGTCGATGTCGACGTGCGGGTTGTAGAGGAACAGGTCGACGCCATCGAACTTCTGGCCGTTGACCTCCGCCTTGGCGGTGAGGTCCAGCATCGTGTCGAGGTCGATGAACGGTTCGGCGCCGGGGCTGCCCTTGCCGACGAGGCCGGGCCACATGGCGTTGTGGAGCTTCGGGAAATTGTTGGAGACGGGCGCTGATTTGCTCATGGCTTGGAGATTCTCCGGTCTAGTTGCCGGAAAGCGTCGTCGTCGGCAAGACTGAGTTGAAACTGTCGCGACAGATCACCTGATCGGGCGAGTTCTGGAGAGGGAAAGTCGCTTGCTCCAGAGGGGGGCGGCTCTAACGTCACGGGCTTCCGCCCTTGGCGGATAAACGAACTTTCATGAGCAACGTCCTTGAATCGTCCCTGGTTGATTCCCGCTTTCCGCATCCCGACCGGTTTGTCCGGCGGCATATCGGGCCTGATGCCGCCGAACAGGCGGCGATGTTGAAGGAGTTGGGCTTTGATACGCTGGAGGCGATGACGGTGGCGGCGGTTCCCGGGACGATCCGGTTGGACCGGGCGATGGAGTTGCCCCCGGCGCTTTCGGAGATGGAGGCGTTGGCGCAATTGCGGTCGATCGCGGCCAAGAACGTGGTGTTTCGGTCGTTCATTGGCACTGGCTACTACGGGACGGTGACGCCGCCGGTGATCCAGCGGAACATCCTGGAGAACCCGGGTTGGTACACCCAGTACACGCCCTACCAGGCGGAGATCTCGCAGGGACGGTTGGAGGGCCTGTTGAACTTCCAGACCCTGGTTTGCGACCTGACGGCGCTCGACATCTCGAATGCGTCGCTGCTGGACGAAGCGACGGCGTGCGCGGAGGCCATGATGCTCTGCCATCGGGTGAAAGAGGGTGAGGAGGGGGCGGTGCGGGACCTGTTCTTTGTCGCGTCGGACTGCCATCCGCAGAACATCGACCTCGTGCGGACCCGGGCGAAGGCGCTGGGTTTGGAGGTGGTCGTCGGGGACTGGCGAACCTTTGAGTTCGGCCCGCGGGTGTTCGGAGTGCTTGTGCAGTACCCGGGGACGAGCGGCGTGGTGGAGGATTTCGGGGCGTTTGCGGCGGCGGTTCACGGGGCAGGGGCCTTGGTGGTGGTTGCCACCGACCTTCTGGCGCTGACGTTGTTGAAGGCGCCGGGTGAGTTCGGGGCGGACGTCGCGGTGGGCAGCGCCCAGCGTTTTGGCGTGCCGTTGGGCTACGGGGGGCCGCATGCGGCCTTCTTCGCAACGCGGGATGCTTTCAAGCGACAGATGCCCGGTCGGTTGGTGGGCGTTTCGAAGGATTCGCGGGGCCGGACGGCGCTCCGACTTTCGCTGGGGACGCGGGAACAACACATCCGGCGGGACAAGGCGACGTCGAACATCTGCACGGCGCAGGCGTTGCTGGCCAACATGGCCATGGCCTATGCGGCCTATCATGGTCCGACGGGTTTGAAGGGGATCGCGACGCGGGTCAACCGCCTGACGGCGATCCTTGAGGCGGGTTTGCGTCGGATCGGGCATCGCGTGGTCAACGGGACCTTCTTCGATACCCTGACGATCGAGTTGGTGGGGTTGTCCGCGGCGGATGCCCACCGCGTGGCGGGTCAGCATCGGGTCAACCTGCGCGTGCTGGATGGCCAGCACGTGGGGGTGTCGCTGGATGAGGCGACCACGATCGCCGAGGTCGAGTTGCTCCTGAAGGTTTTCCGGGGCGGTCATCCGATCGGGTTCGAGACGTCGGCGCTCGTGGACGTGAAGGGGCTTCCGGCTGGGTTGGAACGGACCTCGGCGTACCTCGGCCATCCGGTCTTCAACCGGTACCACAGCGAGACCGAGATGCTGCGGTACCTGCGGAAGCTGGAGTCCAAGGATCTCTCCCTGTGCCACTCCATGATCCCGCTGGGAAGTTGCACGATGAAGCTCAACGCCTCGTCGGAGATGTTCCCGGTGAGTTGGCCTGAGTTTGCGAACATCCATCCGTTCGCGCCTTTGTCGCAGACCCGGGGTTACCAGCAGCTGTTCGACGAACTGGAATCCTGGTTGGCGCAGGCGACGGGCTTTGCGGGGGTTTCCCTGCAGCCGAACGCCGGTTCGCAAGGCGAGTACGCAGGCCTGCTCGTGATCCGGGCGTACCACGAAAGCCGGGGCGAAGGGCGTCGGAACATCTGTCTGATCCCGACCAGTGCCCACGGCACGAATCCGGCCTCGGCCGTGATGGCGGGTTTCACGGTGGTGCCGGTGGCGTGCGATGCGAGCGGCAACATCGACATCCCGGACCTCAAGGCCAAGGTGGCGGCCCACGCCACGGACCTGGCGTGCCTGATGGTGACTTATCCGTCGACGCACGGCGTCTTTGAGGCGGGGATCCGCGAGATCTGCGAAGCCATCCACGATGCCGGCGGGCAGGTCTACATGGACGGCGCGAACATGAACGCGCAGGTCGGCCTGACCTCACCCGGAGCCATCGGCTCGGACGTCTGCCACCTCAACCTCCACAAGACGTTCTGCATCCCACATGGCGGCGGCGGCCCGGGCGTCGGCCCGATCGCCGTGGCCGAGCACCTGGTTCCGTTCCTGCCCGGCCATCCCGTCGTCAACCTCGGCGGAGAAGATCCGATCGGGGCGGTATCGGCCGCTCCGTGGGGATCGGCGAGCATCTGCACGATCCCGTGGATGTACATCGCCATGATGGGAGCGGACGGCCTGACCCAGGCGACGCAGGTGGCGATCCTGAATGCCAATTACATCGCGTCGCGGCTCGAGCCCCACTTCCCGACGCTGTACCGCGGCGAGAACGGATTGGTGGCCCACGAGTGCATCCTGGACCTCCGGCCGTTCAAGTCGGTGACGGCCGAGGACGTGGCGAAGCGCCTGATGGATTTCGGATTCCACGCCCCCACGCTCAGTTGGCCGGTGGCTGGGACCTTGATGGTCGAGCCGACGGAGTCCGAGCCGCGGGTGGAACTGGACCGCTTCATCGAGGCCATGATTGCCATCCGCGAGGAAATCCGGGCGATCGAGGACGGACGGATGGATGCGAAGAACAACCCGCTCAAGCACGCGCCCCACACGTCGGATGTGGTCTGCGGCGATGAGTGGAGCCGACCGTACTCGCGGATGCAGGCGGCGTTCCCGGTGGCGTCGTTGCGGGACTTCAAGTTCTGGCCTGCCATCGGCCGGGTGGACAACGTGTACGGCGACCGGAATCTGGTCTGCTCGTGCGTTGGCATGGAAGCGTACGCGACGGCTTGAGCCGGCGAATCGGTCGGGCTTTGTTGTTTCGGCGTGTAACGCCGGGGGCGTTGGTGCGTCAGGGGAGGCAGGTAGCTTGGTGCTTTTGGCGCCTATCGAGAAACACGGGGTTGAAAGGCATTCGAGCTGCTTGTATCCCACGAGCGAGAACTCACCGAAACAACCTCGAAAATGATCCTGCATCCATGCTTTCTCCGGGCCGTTGGATTCCTGTCGGCAGTGCTTGTCCTGGGACGATGTGCGGCGGCCACGGTCACCTGGGATGGTGGGGGTGACGGCGTGAGGTGGAACGATCCCGCGAACTGGAGCGGCGATGTTCTGCCGGGTTCCGGGGACGACGCGGTGCTGGGGGTGGGGCCGGAGGTTCATATCGATGGATCGGTGGCCGTGGTAAACCGGGCGACGGTGGGGCGTCCCCTGCGGTTGGTTTCCGGGGGATTGACCACGGGCGTCGGCCTGGGAGTCGAGGCGGGTTTGTTGATCCTGGACGGCGGGTTGCTGCAGGGCCCGGTGGTGGTCGGGAACTCCGGCCTGATCCTGGCGCCGGGCGCGGCCTCGACTGAAGTGCTGCGCCTGACGGGCGATTGCACGCTGGACGGGGACATCCCGGCCGGGCTTTCGGTGACGGTGCTGGGAGCCTCCTCAGGAGGTCACGCGCGGACGACGTGGCGGACGGGCGGGGTGAACCGGGGAACCCTTCGATTGGACAGTGTGGATGCCGGTTGGGGGTCCCGTCTGGAAATGGGGGCGATCCCGCTGGTGAACGAGGCGACTGGCCGCATCGGGGTGGGTTTGGGAACCGGCGGTTCGCGGGTGATCGCTGGATCGGTCCGGAACCGCGGCGCATGGAGCGTCGAGGCCGGGGTCGTGCTGGAAGTGAATCCCGGTGTGCTCGGGATCGTGGAGCATTTGGGTGGGGCGATTGAGGTTGCGGCAGGATCCCGCACGGAAGTGCAGGGAGCCAGTTTCACCTGGGATGGTGGCCAGGTTTCAGGCGCGGGTCGTGTCATGGCCGTGGGCAGCCGGGTCCGGGTGAACCCGGGAGTGACCCAGGCCGGGACGGTCGTTGCCTCGGGAAACTTTGTTTTCCTCGGCAACGATTCGCCCGTGGCGACGGTCTTCGTTGAGGGAAACAGCCTCGTCGGACACGCACTGATGCGGTTGGAGGCGGATGCCGTGAACCGGGGTGAGTTGCGCTTTGAATCGCGGGATGCGGGTTGGTGGAGTCGGGCGGAGTTGGGGAACTTCCGGTTGAGCAATGCGGTGACCGGACGGCTGCTGTTCCGACCCGGAACGGGCGGTTTCCGGGGCCTGAATGGAATCCTGGCCAACGCCGGGCGGGTGGAGGCGGAGACGGAGAGCGGGACGGTTCTGGAAGGGGCGTACGAAGGCCACGGAGGAATCGTGGTTGGGGATGTGCGGTTCCTTCGGACGGCACTGAGTCTGGTCCAATCACCCTCCGCGGCCCACCCCCTGATCCTGGACGGCGGCGAGAACACGCTCCGGACCGATGTTCCGTCGGGGTACACGTTGCATGTGCGCGGCGGCGGCGAGGGGCATGGGTACTTGCGGAGCGCTCGCTCGTTCCGGAATGCCGGAACCTTGTTGTTGGAGTCGCGCAACGCTGGATGGATCTCGGCGATCGAGATGCCGGGCCCGGACGGTTTCGGGGTGGAAAATGTCGGGCGCATCGTGGTCGGAGCGGGATCGCTGGGTCCCCGTTGGATCCGGGGTGACCTGACGAACCGGGGCGTTGTCCAGGTGGAGCCGGGCGTCACGTTGGACCTGCAGCGGACGGGCGGCGCAGTGCTGGAACAGGCGGCCGGGTCGATCGAGGTGGATGCGGTTGGGGCGCTGGTGCTGGACACGGGGACGTTCCGGTTTACGGGCGGCCGCCTCCAGGGACCGGTCTACGCGGTTCGGTCGCAGATCGATGTTCCGGGTGCCGGGCCTGAGGGACAAGTGATCGTCTGCGGCGATCGTTCGATGTTGGCACAGCAAAAGGCGCCTGGCGTGAGTCTGTGGGTTCAGGGCGGGGGTGCCGGTGCGGGTCATTCGCGGCTACAGATCCTTCCCGGGGCCGTCAATCTCGGGCTCATCCGGATGGAGTCCGTGAACGGAGGGTGGATCTCGGATCTGCTCTCGGACGCTGGCGTGACTCTGGAAAACGGGTTGACCGGCCGGATCGTCGCGGCGGAAGGAGCCGGGGGACGACGCGCTTTGGTGGTAAACCTCCGGAATGCGGGTCGGTTGGAGGGCATCGCCGGACATCATTGGCTGTTTGCGGGCACTTATACCTCCCTGGGGGGATTTGTT
This sequence comes from uncultured Verrucomicrobiota bacterium, assembly GCA_903842505.1. Taxonomy (GTDB): domain Bacteria; phylum Verrucomicrobiota; class Verrucomicrobiia; order Limisphaerales; family UBA9464; genus UBA6176. Next base: position 64,656 of record CAIMMI010000337.1, read on the forward strand.
GCGCCGGAGGTCGAGTTCATCGCCTCGACCCTCGACCTCAGTCTTCCTCCGGAGCCGGGTTCGACCCTGTTTGTTGCGGGAGAATCGAGCCGATTGGTCTCGGATGTGCCCGCTGGTACGACCCTGCGGTTCCGTTCCAATCCCAGCGTCGGCCACTCGACGCTCGTCCTGCCCCTACGCTTTTCCAATCGGGGTCGCGTGGAGGTTGCGTCCGAGGTGGCGGGGTGGACAACGACGCTCCTCCAGGGTCCCGGGTGCGAGATCCGCAATGAGTTGGGGGCGGTGTTCCAGGTCCAGTTGGGCGCGGGTGGGAGGCGGGTTTTTGCTGGGCGGATGGAAAACTTCGGGGAACTCGAAATCCAACTGGATGCCGAATGGCAGGGCGGATTGGCGAACCGTTCCGGGGCGATGCTCCGGGTCCATCCGTCGAACCAGTTCCTCGGGGCGGGGACGAGTCTTCGGAACTTCGGCCGCATCGAATTCGCCGGGCCGGTGGGCCTCGTGCGGGTAGCGGGAATGTTCAGGCAGGCATCCGGTGGTTGGTTGCGGATGCGGCAGCAGGACGGCGGGCCCGACCGGTTGACCGTGGACAACCTCGCGCAATTGGATGGGGCGTTGGAGTTGGGTTTGGTGCCCGGAGCTTCGGCACCCCTCGTGGAGCAGGTGTTCACGGTCATCCAGGCGGGTGTCCGAGAGGGGCGATTCAGGGTGTTGGATCTGCCTGCGCTGGCGCCCGGCCTCTCGTGGAATCCCGAGTATACGGCAACCGGGCTGGATCTCCGCGTCGTCGCCCGGGATGCGACGATTGCAGCGGTCGAGATCACCGATTTGGCGTCGGGACGGATCGTGCCCGCGGGCACTCCGGTTGTCCTCGACGTGGGTGTGCGGGGGACGCCTCCGATCGCCTTTCAGTGGTATCGCGACGGTGGGGTCATCGGCGGCGCCACCGCCGCGACTCTCGACCTCGGCCCGGCGAACGCCGACCTCGAAGCCAATTACCGCGTCGAAGTCTCCAATGCGGGTGGCCGGCAGATGTCGGACCTGATCCCGGTGCGCCTGGCGGAAGCGGTCGTGCCGGTGGCCAGCGCGGCCCAGACGAACCTTCCCGCGGTGGGGGGCGACGGCGTGGTGATCGAACTCTTCAACGGCATCGGGGGTGGTCCGCCTCCCCGCCATGCGGACCTCGAGGGGTTGGCCCCGAACGCGCGGATGATCTCCCCGGAAATTGATTTTCCGAGGCCGGGACTGATCGTCGGCGTCGGGGACAGCTTCGAACGATTCTTTGCCTCGACGGTCGTTCCGCCGGAATCGGTCCGGGTTTTGTCGGCGCGGAACTTCATCCTGCGGCACCGATTTTTCCTGCGCGTTGGTCCCGATTCGGACATGGATCCGACGACGCTGCCGGTGGAGATGCGGTTGGGGGTGGGTTCGGATGATGGCTTCCTGTTGGAGATGGGTGGGGTGTTGGTTGGGCAGGCCGGCGATCGAGCCTTCACCCATTCCTGGTTCGACCTCGTTTTTGAAGCACCAGGGCTTTACCCGGTGAACCTGCTGTTTGCCGCCAATGATGCCGGTGCCAGCGGATTGGAATGGTCGCGGATCAACCGGGACGGCCAGGTCGAGGTGGTGCCCCAATCCGACCTGTACACCTCGCCCTACCTCGGCGACCGGCAGATCACCTTCGAGGAATTGCCTGCGGGGACTGTTGTTTCGAACCAGTTCCGGAACCTCGGTGTGCTGTTCACGACCACCGCCGGAATCACCGTGACCTCCGCACGCCCCGACCGGTTCGTGCCGGTGTCGATGGATCGCGTCCTCGGGGATCCGACCACTGCGGGTGCGGCTGCGGGGAGTGTGGAAATGCGCTTTGTCGTGCCGGGGACGGACGCGGGGGCGGTGACCGATTTCGTGAGCCTGTACGTGATCGACGCCGAGTGGGTGGGAGCGGTGGTGGAGGCGCTGGATGTGGACGGTGCGGTTTTGGAGCGTCGGGAACTGCACGGCGGCGGCGGGTCGCAGGAGCGGGTGACGTTCTCGCGTCCTGGTATTGCCCGGATCCGGGCCAGCCTGGGGCGGGACACGGATACGGCGGCCATCGACCAGATGAACTTTACGCTGCCTCAGGAGTTCAACCGTGCGCCGGTGGTAGCCTCTCTTTTCGAAAGGGCGGTCGATGAAGGGACGCCCGTCGAGGTGGCGCTGGGCGCTACGGATCCAGACCTCGGACAGACGGTGCGGTACGGGTTGGTGCCTCCGTTCCCGGCGGGTGCGGTGATTGATCCGTCGAGTGGCGTGTTTCGCTGGACTCCGTCTGAAGCTGCCGGGCCGGGTGGATACGAGTTTGTGATCCGCGTGACCGACGATGGCCTGAGCCCACTGGGCGCGGAGGCTCGGGTGCGCGTGACGGTCCGGGAGGTCAATCTTTCGCCAACGCTGCTCAGTCGGTCCGACCGATTCGTGGAGGCGGGACGCGAGTACTCCGAGACGCTGATTGCATCGGACCCGGACGTACCGGTGCAGACGCTGCGCTTCACGCTGGTCAACGGGCCGGCTGGCGCATCGATCACCGAGGCGGGGTTCTTTCGCTGGACGGTTCCCGCGGTTGTGAAGGGTCCGGTGCCGGTGACCGTGCGGGTGGAAGATGGGGCGGGTGGCGTGGACAGCGCGACGTTCCAGCTGCGGTTGCCGGTTCCTTTGCCGAACCTCCTGTTCTCGCAGTTGACGGTGCCGCCGGCCGCGGACACCGGTGCGCCGTTCCTGGTCACGGTGCGCGAGGTCAATCTTGGCAAGGCGCCGGCGAATGGTTCCTGGCGCCTGAGGCTGTGGCTGTCGCAAGACCGCATCCTGGATGGTGGCGACGTCCTGCTCGCGGAGTATCCGTTCAACGGCGAGGTGCTGCCGACGCAGTTCATTGAACGGACGGCGCAGTTCCGTGCGCCGGGTGTTCCCGGCGAATACTACGTGATTGCCGGAAGCGACGTGGAGAACTCGATCGTTGAGGGATCCGAGGCGGACAACTCGCGCATCGCTGGGCCGATCGGGGTGAGTTCGGCTTACACGGCGGTGGTGGCTACGGATTTCCAGACGGGTTTGGCCGGCACTCCCATTCCCATGTCGGGAGTGGCGACGCGCCGCAACGGTGGGCCGGCTGCCTTCGAGTTGGTCAACGTCCACCTCCTCGTCCGAGGCACGCGTCGGGTGATCTCAGCGCTGACGGATTCGGCGGGGCGGTTTGAACTCGTTTTCCGGCCGCTCCCGGGCGAGGCGGGGGAATACACGATCGGTGCCGCGCATCCGGGCGAGGCGACGGCTCCGGTCCAGGACGCCTTCCGGTTGCTGGGATTGAGGGCGGAGCCCGATACATTGGTCTTGGATGTGCCGGCGTTGACGGTGGTCAGCAACACGTTCGACCTCGTGAACCTGAGCGAGGCCACCTTCCTGCCGTTGGCGCTGACGGTCTCCACCGAGGCGGTTCCGCCGGGGGTGACTATTTCGGCGGTGGCGCCCCAGAGCCTCCCGGGAAGCGCCCGTGTGCCCATGACCGTGGTTGTGACTTCGACGACCGATGCCGACGTCGAGGGTGAAGCCGTGCTTCGCGTTGGGACGCCGGGTGGACCGCAGGCCGTTTTGCATCTGCCGATTCGGGTGATGTCGGCCCGGTCACGGTTGGTTTTTGAACCTTCCGAGCTACGCGTGGGGGCCGTGCGCGGAGGGCAGTCGGTGATTCCGGTAACCGTGCGCAATGTGGGTGGACGTCCGACAGGACCGCTGCAGTTGGCCTTGCCGCCGGTTGACTGGTTCACCGCCGCTGAGGAGCAGCCCATGCCCGGGTTGGACGTGGGTGAGTCGCGTGAGTTTCACCTGGTGGTCCGCCCGGCGGGCAACCTCCCGCTGACCGAACAGTCCGGCAGCATCGGGTTGGGCGACGGTCAGGCTTCGGCCACGTTGCCATTCTCGATCGCGATTCTATCCGACGCCTTGGGCGCTCTCGATGTCGAGGCGGTCGACGAATACACCTACTACGCCGACGGTGCGCCGCGTGTTGCGGGTGCCCGGATCCGTGCTGTGCGCCAGGACGGTTCCGGCGCTGCCGTGGAGGCCATGGCAGATGCCCATGGTCGCGTGCGTTTCGCGGGAATCCGTGAGGGCTGGTACGAGGTCACGGCCACTGCCGACGGACACCAGACCGGGCGAAACGTCCTGCTCGTGCGTTCCGGGCCAACGACGGCGACGACGGTGTTTCTGCCGCGGATCGCCGTTCAGTACTTCTTCCGTGTCGACGAGATCAGCCTGGAGGACCGGACGAAGGTCACGATCGAAACCGTCTTCGAGACGTCCGTGCCGATGCCGGTGGTGACGATCGAGCCGACGTCGATCGATCTGGATGCGATCGTGCAGGATCGAACCGAGTTGGAGTTCAAGATCACCAATCACGGGTTGATCGCGGCCAAGGCGATGGAGATTGGGTTCTCCAATTCGGACGGGTGGCGGTTCACGACGTTGCAGACGCAATTGGGTGATCTGCCGGCGCGGAGTTCGGTGACGGTGCCGGTGGTGGTGGAGCGGTTGACTCCGGGGGCCAGGTCCGCCGGTCCGGCGGCCGCGGGCGGTTGCCCGTCGGTTCGGGTCTACTGGAATCTGGTTTGCGGAAGCGACACCCAACGCTACGCCGGTTCCGTCGGGGTCCAAGGCGCGGACTGCGGCGGCGGCGGCAGTTGGTTTGGTGGGGAAGCCACCAGTGCGGGCGGAGGAGGAGTGATCACGGCCCATGCCGTGGCGACGAGTCTCGGGTCCTGTGATCCGTGCACGGATGCGGTGGCGAAGGCACTGCTGGAATGTGTCGTTGGATTCATCCCCCTCGGGAACATCCCGAGTTGCATCAAGGACACCTTCGATTGCGTCAACGATCCCGACATCCTCGGTTGCCTCGGGGCGTTCGTCAGTTGTCTGGAAGCTGCCGGAAAGGAGGTCCCGTTGGCGGGCGACATCCTGAGCGCCCTGGACTGTCTGGTGGGATTGAAGACGGCTGCGGCCGGGTGTGACGCAGGAGGAGGCGGTGGCGGTGGCGGAGGTGGCGGAGGAGGAGGCGGCGGCGGTGGTGGAGGTGGCAGTGGAAGTGGAGGTGACAATGGAAACAATGGCGGCAACCGCGGCGGACTGCGTGGCCTTGCGGCTCCTGCGAATTCCATCACGTCGGTGGTTCCCGGCCTCGAAGGCGTGAACGAACAGACCCTTCGGCTTCGAGCGATCCTGGAACCATGGATCCTGCTGGTTGGCAATCGGGCCCTGCTCATGCCCGCCGTGGGAACGAATGAGACGTTCCTTCAGGCGTTTGTCGCTGTGACCGCGACCAGCGGTGACGCGGGGGCGACGGTCTCGACCGCGGAGTTCGACCGTTTGCTGGCGGCGCGTCGCGCAGCCAATACGTCGTCCGACGATGTCCGCCGCTCGGCAGATCGTTGGAACCGGACCCAGGAGTATCACCGCGGCGGAATTCATCGGGTATCCCAGGTTCCTGCGGGCGGAATCACCGACTTCATCGACCGCGACCTGCTCGCCCGCGTGCTGGGCGAAGCCAAGGCGGCCCTTGTTGCCAACGAAGCCCAGGGCTTCCTCGAACCCATGGCCGCCGTGATGAGCGCCCTCGACCGGTTGAAGGCTGAAATCCAGAAGGGCTCGGGCGGCGATTCCGTCTGCGCCCGCGTGCAGCTCCGTCTGGAACAGGACGTGGTCCAGGCCCGGCAGGGCTTCCGCGCCGCGTTGGATCTCGTCAACAACTCGGATGCCGCGCTGGATGGGGTGAAGGTTGAACTCACGGTGGTGGATGAGAAGGGGGTTCCCTCGGGAACCCGGTTCGGAATCCTGGCGCCGGAGCTCACAAACATCGGGGCTGTGGACGGGACAGGCCGCGTCAATACCTCCAGCACCGGGACCGCACGCTGGACGTTGATCCCTGGGCCGGATGCCGCCCCGACTGAATCGCCCGTCCGTCATTTCGTTGGTGGGACGATCGAGTACCGGCAGGGAGACCTGACCGTGCGCCTGCCGATCACGCCCGTGCCGATCACGGTGCTGCCGATCCCGCAGTTGGTGCTGCAGTATTTCCACGAGCGCGATGTCCGTTCCGATGATCCGTTCACGGCTCCGATCGAGCCGAGCATCCCGTACTCCCTGGCGGTGCTGGTGAAAAACCGCGGGGCCGGCACGGCCCGGAACCTGCGCGTCACATCGTCAGAACCGAAGATCGTGGAGAACGAGAAGGGGCTCCTGATCGACTTCGACCTGATCGCGACGGAGGTGGCGGGGAAGGACCTCGTGCCCTCGCTGACGGCCGATTTCGGCGACGTGCCGCCCGGTGAGACTACCGTCGGATGCTGGCTTTTCCAGTCGACGCTTCAAGGACAGTTCATTGAGTACAGCGCGACGTTCGAGCACACGGGGCCGTTCAGTGGTCGCCCGGAACTGGCTTCCGTCCGGGATGTTTCCATCCATGAAATGATCCACCTCGTGCAGGTGGATCGCGGGTTGGCGGATGGCAAGCCTGACTTCCTGGTCAATGACGTCCCGGATGACGATTTCCTTCCGGATGCCTTGTACCTGAGTGATGGGTCGACCAACCGCGTGCAGGTGCTGCGCACGGCGCAGTTGGATGGACCGGCGACGCCGTCGGATCGCGAGGTCCGGATCACCTTCGATGCCCCGGCAGGCTGGACGTATCTGCGGATTCCGGATCCTGCCAACGGGACGATGGGGCTGGCCCGCGTGCTTCGGCCGGATGGCAGCATGGTGCCGTTCGGATGGAATGTGTGGACGACCGACCGGACGTTCATCGCGGGAGGCCGGCGTCCGACGTATGAGAACACCCTGCATCTGTTCGACCTGATGCCCGGCGGGCCGGTGAGTTACACCGTTGTTTTTGAAGCGCCGCCTGCTCCGGACACCGCGCCACCCGTGAGCCAGATCCTGCCGCTTCCGTCCGAGAGTCGGGCGCAGTTTGCCGTGCGGTGGAGTGGCGAGGACGCCGCGAGCGGAGTGCGATCCTACGACGTCCTCGTCTCCACGGACGGCGGGCCGTTTGTGACATGGCGTTCCTCGACCCGTGAGACATCGGGCTTCTACACGGGCGAGATGGGGCGTTCCTACGCATTCTACAGCGTGGCCGTGGACGTGGCGGGCAACCGCGAACCGGTCCCGGCCAGCGCCGACACCGTGACCCGCGTCCGACTGGTGAACCAGGCGCCTGTGTTCCAGGGACCCACCGCCGTGACGGTTGCCGAGGGCGATCAGGCTTCCTTCCAGTGCCAGGCGATGGATCCCGACCGTCCGGCGGATTCGGTGACCCACCGACTGGGGGCAGGAGTTCCCGCGGGTATGCAGATCGATTCGCGGACCGGTCGGGTGACCTGGCCCACCGGTGAAGGCAGCGGCCCATCCCAATGGGTGGTCGAGGTCATCGCCACCGACGATGGCCTCCCGCCGATGATGTCGACGCACCGCGTGACCGTGACCGTCACGGAGGACAACGAGCCGCCCCGGCTTGGCACGCTGCCGGACCGGGTGGTGGCCGAGACCGTCCTGCTTGAGTTTGCGGTGACGGCGACCGATGAGGACCTACCTGCGCAGTCGCTTCGCTTCCGCTTCGTGGAAGCCGCACCCCGCGGGGCAACGCTGGATCCCGTTTCGGGAATCTTCCGATGGCGTCCGGATCCGACGCAGGGTCCCAGCACCAACGAGATTGCCGTGGCGGTCTCCGATGGCGAACTCGAGACCCAGGACCGCTTTGTCGTGGTCGTGCGCGATACCCAGGCGGACTTCCGTCTGAAGCTGGGTGAGACGATCCTCCTCGCCGGTGAATCGGGGGCCGTGGATGTGACCGTGGATTCCCAATTGGAGCTGGCCTCGATCCAGACGCGGATCCGTTTGAGCGAGCCGGGCCTGACCCAGTTGTCGATCGGGAACCTGGCCCCGGTCGTGGCCCGCGCCACCCTGGAACCTGTTTCAGCGGATGAATACGCCCTCGTGCTCGCGGCAGGGGTAGGTCAATCCCTCCGCATGCAAGGCGTTGCCGCCCGGCTGGCATTTGGATCGGATCCATTCGCGGCATCCGCCTTTGTCCGACTGCAACCGGTGGGCACGGAGGGTCTGCTGGCTGGCACCCTGCTGAACCGCGTTGGGCAAGGGGCTGGCCGGGTGGTCCTGCTGGGGGCCGAGCCGCTTCTCGATGCCGTGGGCGATCGGACGCTCCGTCTGTACGGACGTCCCGGGGTCCGCTACGCCATCGAGAGTTCCGCCGAGCTGAAGGATACCGGAGTGTGGTCGCCGTGGCGGGAGGAGTCCCTGCAATCCACGCTGCGTCTGCTGCCGGAGGTTCCGACGGGGGATGTCTTCCTGCGGGCGCGGGAGTTGAGGTGAAGTGGACCCGAGCGCCTGGGAGGGTTGGGCTCTGGGTGACGACGTCCCCGTCGTCTTGGGCAAGGGTCTGGGGTGGCAACGAGGGCGTTGCCGCCCGGTTTGACGCGGGGGGGCAGTGTGAAGAAGGGCGCTCGGTAAGCGGGCAATGGAAAACAGGGTTGCGTTGGGCGGGGCTGGGGCTCTTTGATACGCACACGTATGAACAATCCCGGCCACGCGTCCAGCGGCCCTTCCCGGATGACCACCACCACCTGGCTCGTCTGTGCCATCGCAGCCATCGGGTTTGCCTTCGATATCTATGAGCTCCTGATGCTCCCGCTGATCATCAAGCCCGCGATCGCGGCGTTGAGCGGGCCTTTGGTGGAAGAGTTGGTGAAAGGCGGGATGGCGAAAGCCGAGGCGGTGGCCAGCTTTGCGCCGGGCGGCAAGAACTACGTCGCGTGGGCACGGTTGCTGTTCTTCGTTCCGGCATTGGCGGGCGGTGTGTTCGGGTTGCTCGGGGGGTACCTGACGGATCGGTTGGGGCGTCGGCGCGTGCTGACCTTCAGCATCCTGTTGTATGCGTTTTCGGCCTTGGGCGCGGGATTCGCGACCTCGTTGCCGCAATTGTTGGTGTTGCGATGCCTCGTGTTCATCGGCGTGTGCGTCGAGTTCGTGGCAGCGGTGGCCTGGTTGGCTGAGTTGTTCCCGAACCACGAGCAGCGCGAGAAGGTCCTCGGGTACACGCAGGCGTTTTCCTCGCTGGGTGGTTTCATGGTGGGCGGTGCGAACGTATTGGCGGCGAAGTGGGCGCTCAGCCTGCCCACGATCCATGATGGCCACGACGCGTGGCGGTACACGTTGATCTCGGGTGTGATTCCAGCGTTGCCGTTGATCGCGATCCGGCCGTTCCTGCCGGAGTCGCCCGTGTGGGCGCAGAAGAAGGCTTCGGGTGCCCTGCGTCGGCCTTCGATCCTCGAACTCTTCAGTCCCCAGTTGATCCGGGGTACGGTGGTCACGACGCTGGTTTTTGCAGCGAGCTACGGCATTGCGTTTGGCGCGATCCAGCAGTTGCCGCAGATCCTGGGTGGACCGAAGGGCCATGCGGCGATCCAGGCCGTGGCGAAGGCGGCGCGGGAGAAGGTGACGGCGGAGGCAGCGGCAGCGGGCAAGCCGGTTCCGGAAGCCCGGGCGCTGAACCAGGCGGCAGGTAATGCCACGGATGCGGCGGTGGCGAAGATCACGCTGGCCCAGGAGGTCGGTGGGTTGGTCGGTCGGTTTGCGCTGGCGATGCTGGCGGGTTGGATGGTGAGCCGGCGGGCGTTGCTGCGGGTTTTCCAGATTCCGGCGTTGTTCGTGGTGCCGGCGCTGTTCTGGTGGATCTCGACCAAGCTGCCGGATGCCGGGTCGCTGGACGCGATCCGTGGGGGCGTCTTCGTGGCGGGGTTCCTGACGGTGGCGCAGTTCAGTTTCTGGGGGAACTACATCCCCTTGGTATTCCCGCTGCACCTGCGGGGCACCGGTGAGAGCTTTGCGGCGAACATCGGTGGACGGGTGATCGGGACGGCGGCGGCGTGGTTCACGATCACGTTCTCGCAGTCGACGCCTCCGGATCCGGCCAAGATCGCGGTGGTGGGGGCGGTGGTGGCCGGGATCTATGCGTTGGTGGGTGTGATCCTGACGCAGTGGTTGCCGGAGCCCGGCAAGGGTGGAGTGGAGAGCTGAAACGGGAGGGAGTTCGAAGTTCAAAGATCCAGGTTTCAAGCGGGCTGCCCAATCGAGAACCCGATCGGGGTGGCGACGTGCTTGTCACCTTGGAAAAGCGCATGGGAGGGTCACGAGGAGGTGGCCGCCCCGTTGGACGCGGGGGCAGTGTTGAGATCAGCGCGCTTGGAGCTGCCGGGTGTGTCATGGGTTGCAATTTGCCGCGGGGTCGCGACGCTGCGCCCATGATCCCCGCGTTGATGGCCGAATGAACCGGGGACGGTTGCGACCATGAACCTAAAACCGGCAGTTCATTTAACCGCAGAGGTCGCCGATTGCGCAGAGGGAGGGACTGCACCACCCAATCCATGCTGGGTTTGGGCGTCCCCTCGAGGGTGCGCGGGCGTTTCACTTCAAGGCCCGGTCTCTCTGCGTCAACGGCGGTTTCAACAGCCTTTTCCAGGATGAATGTTCCGCCCGACTTGCCTCCCCAGGGTCCGCCGCCCTTGCCGCCCTTGCCGACATCGCAGCGGTTGCCTCCGCCCTTGCCGTCGAGCGGGCCTGCGAAGCGCAAGTACTCGGTCGGGCGACGCATGGCCCGGTGGATGGTCTGGGGCGTTTTGGTCGGAGTCGTGCTCTACCGCGTGTTCGTGTTTCGGCCGGAGTCGCCCGTGCGACAGGCGAACGTGGGCGGCAATGGATGGCACGGTCAGGTCGGGGCCGGTGAGGATCGGCGTGGACGGGAACGTCGTGGGAATTGGCGTTCCGAGGGACGGAGTCGGAAGCCCCAGGCGGTCTTGCCGACCAACCTGTGGCGGATCGAACTGGAACTGACGTCGAAGGCGGAGACGGCGTTGCGGGGGCACCAGCAGCAGTTTCGTGGGCACGGCGAGTTGGAGGTGGTGGAGCGGCCCGAGGTGATGGTGACGGTCCGCGAAGGGGGGCAGGTCTATACGAACGTGGCCGCGCATCTGAAGGGGGCGGCGGGGAGCTTCCGGCCGTACGACGATACGCCGGCGTTCACCCTGAACTTTTCAAAGCACGTCAAGGGACAGCGCTTCCACGGTTACTCGAAGATCTCGCTCAACAACTCGGTGCAGGATCCGACGCTGATCCACGAGATGCTGAGCCGGGAAATCTTCGTGGCGGCTGGGGTCCCGGCGCCCAGGGCCCATCACGGGACGGTCGTGGTGAACGGGCGGGACCTGGGGCTGTACGTCGTCGTGGAAGGTTGGGGAAAGCCATTCCTGAAGCAGCACTTCGACGACGTTTCGGGGAACCTTTACGACGGCGGGTTCGTGCAGGACATCGACGGCGAGTTGTCCGTGGTCTCCGGCGAGGAGAAGGAGATGCATCCGGGTCTCGAGCGGTTGCGGGCGGCGGTTCAGGATCCGGACCGGGCCGGTCGATGGAAGCGGATGTCGGAGGTGTTGGATGTCGATCGGTTCGTCACGCTGTTGGCGTTGGACACGATGCTGTGCAACTGGGACGGGTACGTGATGAACCGGAACAACTGGCGGGTTTTCCATGACCGGTCGAAGGACCGGATGGTGTTCATGCCGCACGGGCTGGATCAGTTGTTCGGGGTCGGGCGCCGGATGGGCGTCGACGCGTCGATCGAGCCGCAGTCGCGAGGCGTGGTGGCCCGGGCGCTGATGTCGACTCCGGAGGCCCGGAAACTGTATCGGGAGAAGGTGGCTGAGTTGAACACGAACGTCTTCAATCCGGACCGGCTCGAGGCGCGGATCCGGGAGATCGACGCGACGATCCGACCGACGCTTGCGGCCTACCATCCTGGCTTGGCGAACGCGCATGATTCGCGGGTGGAGGATCTTCTTGAGCGGGTGAGGGCCCGCTCGTCGAGCATCACGCAGCAGTTGGCTCGGCCGAATTCGACGTTGAAGTTTGCTCAGGATGGAACGGCCCGACCGGGGGCGTGGCGGCCGTTGAACACCCAGGCCTTGGGTGCGGAGCTCGTGCGCCGGAGCACTCCGCAGGACGTGTTGGTGGTGCGGGTGCGGGACGTGGAAGGGGCCGGGTCATGGCGGGCACGGGTTCAACTGGGCGAGGGCGTGTATCGGTTGGAAGGTGCGGCGCGGGTGGCCGGCGCGTTGGGGAGCGGGTACGCCGGTCTGAGGGTGAGTGGGAGCCGGGTCGAGCTGAAGGAGGTGGGTGGCGGCGCCTGGGTGCACCTCGAGCACACATTCGAGTGTGAGGGACTGGTGACGGAGGTGGACCTCGTGGCAGACGCGGTGGGGTCGCAGTCCGAGGTTGAGTTTGATCTGGCATCGTTGCGCCTGGTGCGGATCCGCCCGGGGAATCCGGAAGTGGATCGGTAGGGAACTGGGTGCTGGCAGCTGGAAACTTCACACTTCGCAGCAGATCGCGACGTGACGCACGGGCGGAGCGGTTGCAGGATGAGCCCCATGTCAGGCAGGGTACGGGTCAAGATTTGCGGGCTGACGCGGATGGAGGACGTGCGGGCCGCCGTGGACGCGGGAGCGGATGCGGTTGGGTTCGTATTCGTTCCGGGAACGCCTCGTGCGGTGACGATGGAAGTTGCGGCGTCGTTGCGTCGGGCGGTTCCTCCTTTTGTGAGTGCGGTGGGATTGTTCGTGAATGCCGATCCGGAGCTGGTGCGTGAAACGGTGCAGGCAGTGAGGCTCGATGTCGTCCAGTTGCACGGGGAAGAAACACCGGACGTCGCCTCGGCCTGTGGGAGATGGGCGCGGGTGATCAAGGCGTTCCGGGTCCGGGGGCCCGAGACCCTTCGGGAGATGCCCGCGTATGACGCGGTGGCGGATGCCTACCTGCTGGATGCCTACGTCGCGGGTGCGCACGGAGGCACGGGTGCGCGGTTTGACTGGGATCTGGCGGTGGAGGCCAAGGCGCTGGGGAAACCCCTGATCCTCGCAGGCGGCCTGAAACCCGAGAACGCGGCCCAGGCGGTCGCGCGCGTCGGACCGTTCGCGCTGGATGTATCCAGCGGCGTCGAATGGTCGCCGGGGATCAAGGACGCTGGCCTGATCGCCCGACTGTTGGATGCGGTGCGGATCAGCTCTGGGCTTTGGCCCAGCCATCCTTGAGGGAGATCGTCCGGTTGAAGACCGGCGTACCCGGGCGGGAATCGGCGTCGAGGCAGAAGTAACCCAGACGTTCGAACTGGAATCGGTCGGAGGCGGTGGCGCCGGCGAGGGACGGTTCCAGGTGGGCGGTCACAGGTTCGAGCGAACGCGGGTTGAGAACCGACTTGAAGTCGCGGCCGTCCTTCTCCGGTTCCTCCTCGGTGAAAAGGCGATCGTAGAGGCGAACCTCGGCGGAGATCGCCTGGGTCGCGGAGACCCAGTGGATGGTCCCCTTGACCTTCTTGCCGGAATTCGGCTGCCCGGTGCGGGTGGTCAGGTCGGCGAAGCCATGGATCTCCGTGACCTGGCCGGAGGCATCCTTGACGACCTGGTCGCATCGGATGATGCAGGCGTACTTGAGCCGCACCTCGCCACCGGGACGGAGCCGGAAGTACTTGGGCGGCGGCGTCTCCATGAAGTCATCCTGCTCGATCCAGACCTCACGGGTCAGGTGGAGCGTGCGGGTGCCGGAGGTGGGATCCTCGGGGTTGTTGACGGCCTCGCAGGGGATGGTCTCGCCCTCGGCGATGTTGGTGAGGACGATCTTGAGCGGGCGGAGGACAGCCATGCGCCGGGCGGCCCGGCGGTTGAGGTCATCGCGGATCGCCTTCTCGAGCACGGCGACATCGGTGAGCCCGTTGTATTTGGTGACACCGATGTGGTAGGCGAAGTCGCGCAAGGCCCCGGGCGAGACACCGCGGCGGCGGAGTCCGGAGATCGTCGGCATGCGGGGATCGTTCCAGCCCTTCACGATCTTCTCGTTCACCAGTTGGAGCAGCTTGCGCTTGCTCATGACGGTGTAGCCGAGGTTGAGGCGCGCAAACTCGTACTGATGCGGCAGCGGGCGCGCGAGTTGGAGGGCTTCGAGGATCCAGTCGTAGAGCGGGCGGTGAACCTCGAACTCCAGCGTGCAGATCGAGTGGGTCACGCCCTCGATGTAGTCGCTGAGGCAATGAGCGAAGTCGTACATCGGGTACACGCACCAGCGCTTGCCGGTCTGGTGGTGCTCCGTGTGGCGGATGCGGTAGAGGATCGGGTCGCGCAGCCAGACGTTGGGCGACGTCATGTCGATCCTGGCGCGCAGGGTGCGCTTGCCATCGGGGAACTCGGCCGCACGCATGCGGCGGAAGAGGTCGAGGTTCTCTTCGACCGAGCGGTCGCGGAATGGGCTGTTGGTGCCGGGACGGTCCGGGGCGCCGCGGTAACGTTCGGTTTCCTCCGGGGTCAGGTCGCAGACGTAGGCCTTGCCTTTCAGGATCAGGCGTTCGGCGAATTCGTAGATCTGGTCGAAATAGGCGGAGGCGAAGAACGGTTCGAGCTGCTGCCCTTCCGACGCCGCCGGGAGGACGGCGGAAAGGTGGTAGTCCACGCCATCCGCCACGGGGTTCGCTGCCGGGCTTGCCCCGACCGGCTTGAGGCCGATCGATTGGTCGGCCCACCCGCCGATCAGCCAGCGGACGTCTTCCTGGATCGAGTCGACGTACTCCAGGTCCTCCTTCGCGGGATTGGTGTCATCCATGCGGAGGTTGCACTGGCCGCCGTTCTCGTGGGCGATGCCGAAGTTGAGGCAGATGGACTTGGCGTGGCCGATGTGCAGGTAGCCGTTCGGCTCCGGCGGAAACCGCGTGACGATCCGCTGGTGCTTCCCGGAGGCGAGGTCGGCCGAGACGATGTCCCGGATGAAATCAGTGGGGGCAGCCGGTGCAGCGGGAGTGACGGAATCGGACATATTCAAATGGAGCCGCTTTTCTAGGGATGGTCGGCCGGGTGGGCAACCCCGGAAAAGGGTGGGATCAGGAGTTCCAAGTTTTCAGTTTCAAGTTTCAAGCGGGAGCCCGGTTCCCAGTCGCCAGATTCCTGAGCTTGTAGGCCGGGTGCCCTCGCCCGGCTTGGCTCGTGAACCGCCGCGTGGGGGCACGCAGCCTACAGAAGGGCGTTGAAGCCGGTAGCCCCACCAGTTCACTTGTCGCGCACGACGACGATGTTCTTGGGGATCTCGATCCGGTCGAGGGCGATGGTGCCGCCCTTCCAGAAGTGGAGTTCCATGATGTAACCGGGTTCCTGCGCGGCGTTGCGGCGTTGCTCGGGCGTGCTGGATTTGTCCATCGCGAGGCGCCCGAGGTTGTGCCAGCCCTTGGGACAGGTATAGAGCTTCCAATCGCAGGGGCGTCCCTCCTTGCCCCAGGGCGATTTGGCCTCGCCGACGCCTGCGTGGACGATCAGCCGCTTGGGCTCGGTGCCCCCGAGCTGTGCGTAGTCCTTGAGGAACTCGGTGAACCGGGCCTCGGAACCTGCGAAGAAGTAGAAGTCCTCCGAGTTCACGAAGAACCCGTGGACTCGGTTGGTGGTGTTGACGAGGCGTTCAAGTCCCGCAGGCCAGTTGGTCTGGGCGGCGAGGGGCTTGTCCGATGGATGATCGGCGCCGAGGGCATGGGCCTTCGGGGCGGAGATGAGGGAGAGGCCGAGCGCGGCGGCGAGGAATTGGAGGGGCAACGATTTCATACGCAGGGACGACACGGCGGGGCGGAGTTTCTTAGAGGGACATTGCGGATGAGAGCGGGGACTGGTTCACGCGGAGGGGAGGCGATCCGAAGGTGAGCGGGTGGCGGACTTTCGGTCAGGGCTGGATCAACCCGACCCGGTTGGTGAAGAGGGGTTGCTTGAGCAGGTCGTTGGTTGCGGGTGGGAGTTGGAAGGGCCGAAAGGCGTCCTCCATACCCAGAGGAAGCTGGCGCCCCCACTGGAGGCGCCCCCACTGGGATCGGTCGTCGGTCAGGGGGAACCGCTTGGTGATGGGGGACTCTGAAGCGGGCATCCAGTAGCGACGTTCCCTCGGGCTGGAGAGGCCGGGTTCACTGACCAGGAAGAAGTCACCCGCAGCCGTGCTGCCCCGATACCAGACGACAGTGACCATCGAAAGGGCCTGGCCCCGCATCCAGGGGGCAACGAGTTCATCGCTCGTGACCCGTCGGTCCGCAGGGCGATGGGAAACGCAGCCGAGGCAAGCCAAGGCGAGGAACAGCGCAAGTCGGGCCATGATGTCGAGGTGAGTGGGGTGGTAGCAGACGACGTGAGGAGGCTGGTCCAGGAGTTCTGGAAACTGGCTACTGGGAACTTTCTCAAGGGCCAGCCTCGTTACCTCGGCTGCTACGGGTGCGGGGGTAGCAGACGACGTGAGGAGGCTGGTCCGGGAGTTCCCAGTTTCCAGATCCCAGTCCCCAGTTCTGGAAACTGGAAACTGGCGACTGGGAACTTTCTCAAGGGCCAGCCTCGTTACCTCGGCTGCTACGGGTTCAGGTTACGGGCCGAAGCAATAGACGGAGCCGTCGTCGCTGCCGATGAGGAGGCGGTTTTCGACGATGGCCGGGGAGCTCTGGATGGGTTGGCCGATCTCGTATTTCCAGAGTTCGGAACCGTCGGCCAGGGAGACCGCGTAGAGACGGCCGTCATCGGACCCGAAGAAGACCTTGCCGTCGGCGACGACGGGGGAGCTTTCGACCTTGCCTCGGGTGGGGAAGGTCCAGACGGGTTTGCCGTCGGCGCGCTGGACGCAGTGGAGACGCTTGTCGCGTCCGCCGAACAGGACGCGGTCGGCGGTGATGGCGGGCGAGGTGGCGTAGGGGAAGGCGCGGTCGCGGTAACGCCAGAGGACCTTGCCTTCGGCGAGGTCGATGCAGAGGAACTCGTTCTCGTAATGGCCGACGTAGGCCTTGCCGTCGGCGAGTGCTGCGGAGCCGATGATGGGGGCGCCGGCCTCGATCTCGCGGGCCTTGGTGCCGTCCTTCAGGTTGAGGACGTGGACGATGGTGTCGCACCCGCCGAAGACGGTTTTGCCATGGGCGATGGCGGGGGAGCCGTTGATGTAGTTGCCGGTTTCGTAGACCCAATTGGTGCGGCCGGTATCGGCGTTGAGGGAGTAGAGCTTGAAGTCGTAGGAACCGACGAGGATGGCGGTGGGTTGGCCGGGTCCGGGGGAGTACCAGGAGGCGCTGCTCTTGATCTTCTCGTCGAAACCCTGAGACCAGACCTGGGCGCCGGAGTCGGCGTTGAGGGCGTAGAAGTTCGTGTTGACGTCGCCGATGTAGACGCGGCCGTTGAGGACGAGTGGGGAGGCCTCGATGGGGCCGCTGGCGTGGAAGGCCCAACGTCTGGTGCCGTCCTTGAGGTTCAGGCAATAGACGTTGGAATCGCCGGAGCCGACGAAGACCCGGTCGCCGACGATGGCGGGCGAGGAGAGGACGGGGCCGCCGGACTTGAACGTCCACTGGAGCTTGAGGGGAGCCTGGATCCGGGCGGAGGAGACGCCGGTGAGGGCGGGGTCGCCGCGGAACATGGGCCAGTCGGGGCCGGCGTGGACCGGGAGCAGGCTGGTGCCGACGAGGGTGGCGGCGGCGACGACGGCTTGGGGAACCGGGAGGTGGCGCAGGAATGGGTTCATGGCGCGTGGGGCGTGTTCAGGGATCAGTCGTTGAACAGGAACTGGAAGTCCTCGAGCGAGAGATTATTCGCGAAGGATTCCTCGCCGAGGACGTCATCGGCCAGTGCCTTCTTGGTCTTCTGGAGGGCTCGGATCTTCTCTTCGAGCGAGTCCTTGATGAGGAGACGGTAGGCGATGACCTTCTGGGTCTGGCCGATGCGATGGGATCGGTCGATGGCCTGGGCTTCGACGGCGGGGTTCCACCAGGGGTCGAAGAGCACGACGTAGGAAGCGGCGGTAAGGTTGAGGCCGAATCCGCCGGCCTTGAGCGAGATGAGGAAGACGGCGTTGCCTTCAGCGGCCTGGAATTCCCGGACGAGGGCGCCGCGGTCCTCGGTCTCGCCGGCGAGGAAGAACGTGTTCCATTGGCGGGCGTGCATCTCGGACTGGAGGAGTTCGAGGAGCGAGACGAACTGCGAGAAGACGAGGACCTTCTGGCCCTCCTCCATGAGGGGTTCGAGCTGTTCGATGAGGGCCTCGACCTTGGCGCTGGGAGCGGTGGAATCGGGCTGGATGAGTTTTGGGTGACAGCAGATCTGGCGGAGGCGGAGCAGTGACGTGAGGAGGTTGAAGCGTTCCTGCTGGAGTTGCTTGGCGCTGCCGACGCGGAGGAGGAGTTGCTGGGCGCGCTTGAGTTCGGCGCGGTAGAGGCTGAGTTGATCGCCTTCGAGTTCGCAGAAGAGGTCTTCCTCGATGCGGTCTGGAAGGTCGCGGGCGACCTGGGATTTCGTGCGTCGGAGGAGGAAGGGTCGGATCCGGGCGCTGAGACGGCGTCGGGCGAGGGGATCCTGGGCGGAGTCGAACTGCTTCTGGAAGCCATTGCGGGTGCCGAGAAGGCCGGGCATGGCGAAGGACATGAGGCTCCAGAGGTCGAGGAGACGGTTCTCGATGGGGGTGCCGCTGAGGACGAGTCGGTGGTCGGCGCGGAGCGTCTTGGCGATGAGGGCGGTGACGGACGAGGGGTTCTTGATGTACTGCCCTTCGTCGAGCACGACCGCGAGGAACTGGTGTTCGGCGAGGGTCTCGCCGATGCCTCGGAGTTGGTTGTAGTTGAGGATGTGGATGTCGGCTTCGGCGAGCCGACCGGGCATGTGGTCGAGTTCGGTGCCACGCCAGGCGCGGGTGCGGAGATGGGGCGTGAAGCGTTCGGCCTCGGCGCGCCAGTTGTCGCAGACCGACTTCGGGCAGACGACCAGGATGGGGGCGGCGGCATTGGATTTGGTCTTCCGGGCCTTGGCGCCGGGTGTGGCGCGGGTGGCGATGCGGCCGGCGACGGTTTCGTCGCGGAGCCAGGCGATCCAGGTCAGCGTCTGGAGGGTTTTGCCGAGGCCCATGTCGTCGGCCAGGACGCCGCCAAATCCATTGGTGGCGAGGTAAGCGAGGTAGTGGAAGCCCTCGAGCTGGTAGGGGCGGAGTTCGGCGTGGACCGAGGCGGGCTGGGCCGGATGGACGCGCGTGCGGATTTCCTGCGTGCGGATCCGGATGCGGAGGAGGGTTTCCTCCGGGAGGAGGCCAGCGGCGGCCTCGGGATCGATCTGGAGGACGTGGAGGCGCTGGGATTCGGCAGAGATTTCGTGCGGGCTCAGGCCCAGGCGGGCGAGTTGTTCGTCCTCGGCGGCGGTGAGTTGGAAGTCGAGCCGGCGCCAGCCCTTGTTGGTGAGGCGGACCCATCGGCCACGGGCGTCGAGCAGCAGCTTGAGTTCCTCCTTGGTGAGCGAGGTGTCGTTCACGTCGAGGACCACGCGCAGGTCGAACCAGTCGATGGAATCCCCCTCGGAAACGGCGAGGCGCACGCGGCCGCTGACCTCGGCGTTGAGGAAGGAGCCCAGTTCACCGCGCAGTTCGATCGACAGGTCCTTGGGCAGGGACTGGAGCCAGGGAACGAACTTTTCGGGGAACATCCGGGTGACGCGCAGCGTCCAGGCATGGCGGGCGAAGTCCCATCGAAAGCCGCCGGACTCGATGTGGGCAGCGATGCCGGCGAGGCCGGTGCGATCCACGGAGACGATCTGGTCGCCGCCGGGTGCGGTGGTGGACTCGACGGGTTTGGCGCCGGGGGGTTCCTGCCATTGGGAACCGTTCCAACGTTCGACGAGGGTGGCGTCGGCCGAGATCCCGAGGACCTCCATCGTGCAGTGCTCGGCGTCGGATCCGTGGGTCAACTGGCGGAGATCGAGGCGGAGGAGGGGCTTGAGCGGGATGAGTCGGACGCGATCGACGAGGCGCGGGGGGAGGTCGAGGCCGAGGTTGCGGAGGAATCGGACGCCGCCGCGGGATTCGACGGCCGCTGCGGGGACGGTGGTTTCGGTGTTGAGGGCGAGGAGACGGTCATCGACGGGCGGGCCGGCGAAGATGGCTTCGGAGGCGAGGAAGAGGGTGGGTTCGCCCGGGAACGTGGCGTGGATGGCGGGAGCGGGCGTGCCATCGGGTTGGACAAGCCGGAGGCGGTAGTCGCCCTGGATTTCGTCGGGAGGGATCAGTTGCCAGCGAAGGGGGGCGAGGGGACGTGCGAGGGGTTCGCCCTCGGCGTTGACGAGGCGGTTGGCAAGGCCGGTTTGGCGGAGGAGGAAGGCGAGGGTACGGCGGGAGTTGGGTTCTGCGGCGTTGAGCGCGGGCTTCTTGTAGCCGTTGACGACGAGGCATTGCTGGAACGCGTGCCAGAGGAGGGTGCCTTCGGGGGCGACCAGACCGCGTCCGATGTGGGTCTGGCTGAAGCGCTCGAATTGGTGGGCTTTCATCACCTCGAATTCCTCGGTGGGATTGCGTCGCCATTCGAGGATGGCCTCCGCCTCGGAGAAGCGGATGCGGAGATCGGTGGCCCCGGGGGTGGCGGCTTCCTCGGTGGGAGGGGCACCCCAGGTGGCGAGGACCTGACGCCAGTGCTCGATCTCCTGCTGGCGACGTTCGTGGGCGAGACGGCGCCGGAGCGGTTCGAGATCGGAGATCGGTTTGAGGAAAGCCGGGATTCCCGGGCCCTTTTCCTCGGCGTGGAGCGCGACGTAGAGCCAGAAGTCGTATTCGTCGGTGGGCAGTGAGCGCCAGAGTTGGACGCCGTCGAAGTTGCCGGTGTTGCCGCTGGGCTTGGACAGGCCGAGACGCTCGAGTTCGAGTTTGGGGATGGCCGGGCGGCGACCGAATCGACGGTAGAGATCGGAGATCTGGCTGAGGAGCGCGCGGTGGGTGTCGGTCAGGGTGATTTGCCGGCCGATCAGGCGTTCTTCGAGTGGGCCAGGCTTCGCAGGGAGTGCCGTGGAAACCGGACTTGTGGGGACGGCGGCGGGCGCAGGGTTGCGTCCGGGAGTGGTGGACGGGGTTGGGGTTCCAGACGCAGTGGACCTCGAGGACGCCGGGACCGCCGTGGCTTCGGCCGCGGTCGCCGTCTTCCGGGTGGAAACCTTGCGGGCCGCCGGCTTCGGTGTGTTCCCGGCAATCAACTGGTGGCGCGTCAGCAGGTGTCGGGTCAGGGCGTAGGTGTGCTCGCACTGCGGACCGGTCGGACAGGTGCAGTCGGGACGCCAGCGGGCGGAGGTGGAATCAAATCGAAGGGCAACCTCACACGGACGGAGGCCGGTGACGCTGCCGGCATAGGACGAATGGGCGTCGAGACACCGGATGTTCTGGATGATTCCGCGACGGAAGGCTTCGTCACCCTTCTCGCGGACCGTCGGTGCAAAGGTGCTGAGGGACTCTTCTGCAGCCACCGCGTCCGCCAAGGTGAAATCTCGCCAATCCATGAACCGGGACAGTAATGCCGGTTCCCGTGTGGACAAGGGATGGGTGGGAAAGATTTGCCCAGCGGAGGCGGGACGACATCGGAAGGGGGATTACAACGGAAGGGCGGAGAAGCCGAGAGGGAGAAGGAGAGGTTCGTGGGTGGAGGGGGGTGGTGGGTGGGAATCGAGGCTGGGCGCGGGCAGGAACGGGCGACTGGTGAGCGGTGGAATGGGTGTCCTCCGACGCCAGCGAGTGCCCACGGCGTGGTCACGGGGCAGGGCCTGCCAAAAGCACGCCCTGCCCGCTCTGCTTCTCCGCTTCCCGGATGCAGTGGGAACCCCTGATGTCGTCCGATTTTCGACTATCGCTTTGGCCCGACACGGAAGAAGCGGCCTTCGGGGGTGTCGAGGTTGATGGGGAATTCGTAGGAGCCGTTGGCGCCGATGAAGGCATCGCCGGCCGGGGTCCAGTTCAGGAGGTCGTCGGAGGTTTCGACGCCGAGGCGTTGGCCGACGGGGCCGAGGACGCGGAGGGTGGCCTTCTCGAAGGCGTCCCCTGGGCGGCCGACGTAGCGGATGTTGGGCATCCGGTTGTCGTTGTTGACGACGAGGAGTTGGGCGGACGAGCCGGCGCCCAGGACGGCCCCGACGGCGGACGGTGCGCCGAGGGAGAGTTGGAGGGCGACCGGTTCGGCGGGTTCATAGAGGTTGTCGTCGACGACCGGGACGACGACCTGCGCGATGCGCTGGCCGGGCTCGAACGTGAAGTCGAGCGGGGCGGGCGAGTAGTCGGTTCCGGGGGTGGCACCGCCGGGGATGGCGCTGCTGGTCACGCGGAGCCGGACGGTGCCCTGAAGGCCGCCGGAACGTTCGATGAAGAGGCGTCGGACGAAGGTGCCGTCCTCGTTGATTTCGAGGCGGTCGGAGGCGAAGCCGAAGGAGCCGGCGCGGTCATCGTCATCGACGGTGACGGTGGACGTGGTCTTGTCGCCGGTGCGGGCCTCAGCGGGTGAACCGGGGGCGACGCGGAGGGTGACCGTGAACGCCTCGCTGGTCTCGGGGAGCGCGTCGTCGAGGACCAAGGCGGCGAGGTCAACGGACTTCTGGAGTTCGCCATCAGCGAAGTCAAAGAACAGGTCGCCAGCGGTGTAGTCGGATCCGGCAGTGGCGGAATCCGGGGAGATCGAGAGCGTGACCCGGACGAGGCCGCGGTTGCCTTCGGTGCGCAGGATGGTGAGGGGTTGGACGACGAGGCCGTTCTCGACGAGGCGAGGAGCCTCGGGGGACAGGGAGAAGGTGCCGGGTCGGTTCTCGGTGCCGAGGAGATCGCCGGCTGGGGCCTGTTCGACGAGTTGCTGGCGCTGTTCGCCGGTGTTCCTGGCGAGGACCTCGGTTTCATCCTGGAGACCGGCGGCCGCGTCTCCGAGGTCGTTGGCAGTGCTGCCCTGGGTTACCGACTGGATCTTGCTGATGAGCTTGGCGACCTCGAGGGGATTGCCGGACTGGGCGGCGTCGTCCTTGGCCTGATTGCCATCGGCGACGACCTCGGCGGCGGCGTCGGAGAGTTCCTGAGTGAGTTCGAGACCTTCCCTTTCGACGGAGGCACTGATGATTGCCTGGATCTGGTCAGGTTCGGTGAGGTCGATGGGTTTGTCGGCGAGCATCGATTTGGCGAGGGCGTTCAGGACGCTCTCGGGTGCGCTGACGGAACCGCCGGCGGCGGCGTCGATGAGCGAAGTGATCTGGACCAGGGTGTCCTGGACCTGGGCGGCGGCGTTGATCAGATCGATGGCCCCGGGATCGCCGTTGGCGGCGGATTCAATGGGATCGATCTGGGTAACGGCGGTGCCTTCGGGGAGGCCGAGGGACTTGGCGACGATGGCCTCGGCCTGTTCGACGGAGAGGCTGGGTTGGCCGGCCTGGATGGCGTCGACGAGGCTGGAGAGCGGTCCGAGGACCTCGGATCCGACCGGGCCAACGGCCGGCACGGTGGAGGTCAGACCGGTGGCGATGTCGACACCGCCGAGACGGACGATGCGGCCTTCGTTGGCATCGATGCGGCCATTGCGGTTGAGGTCGAATCGGCCGAGGGGGATGTCGAGGTTGAAGCGGCCCTGGTCATCGGTGAGCGTGAACGGTTCGCCGGGGTCGAGGTTGCTGTTGCGGTTGGCGTCGAAGAACACGGTGGCACCGACGATGTAGCCATCGACGGCGACGCCGGCGACCTCCTCGGGGACATCGACGTCGAGGGAGACGGCGGGCGGGGTGGCGGAGCCGTAGGCATTGGAGACGGTCACCTGATAGGAACCCGCATCGGCGGCGGTGGCGGTGGCGATGGCGAGAGCCGGGCCGGTGCCGGTGGGGATGGGCGTGCCGTTACGGGCCCACTGATAGGCGAGGGGACCGGTGCCTTCGGCGGCGACGGAGAGGGTGACCGGAGCACCTGCGGCGACGACCTGGGAGACCGGCGGTGCGGTGATCGAGGGTGGCGTCACGACGGTGAGTGGGGCCGTGGTGGAGTCGACGCCTCCGGCGAGGTTGGAGACACGGGCGCGGTAGGAGGCGGCGTCGGTCACCAGCAGGCTCGGGAGGTTCAGCGTCGGACCGGTGGCGCCTTCGATGAGGGTGCCATTGCGGAACCAGCTGTAAGAGAGCGTACCCGGGCCAGTGGCCTGAACGGTGAACGATGCCGGGAGCCCAGCGAGGACCGTTTGGGCGACGGGGTTCTGGGTGATCACGGGGAGCGTGACGACCACCAGGGAAGCGGGCGTGGAGTCAACGAATCCGGCGGTGTTGGAGACGCGCACGGAGAAGGTTCCGGAGTCCTCGCTGGTTGCCGCCGGCTTCTCGAACGTCGGGTGGATCGCTCCAACGATGTCCGTGCCATTGCGGCGCCATTGATAGGCGAGCGGGGCGGTGCCCGTGGCGGCGACAGAGAATTGGATCGTCTGGCCCGCGGCGAGGGTGAGCGGCGTCGGATTCTGGGTAATCGTCGGAGGCACCAGCACCTCGACGACGGCCGGGGCGCTCAGGGCTTCACCGATCCAATTGAGCGCGGTGACGGAGTATGAACCCGCGTCGGCGAGGGATGCGGCGGGCGCGTTCAGGGTCGGGCCAGTGGTGCCGGGGACGACGGTGCCGCCGCGCCGCCAGACGTAGGACAACGGCTCGGAGCCGGAGGCCGTGACCGAGAGGGTGAGCGGTTGGCCGAGGATGACGTTGATCGAAGCGGGTGCGGTGACGATCGCGGGCTTCGTCCAGGTCTTCAGCGAGAACGGCTGGAGTCCGGTGAGGACGGCCGGGAGGGTGGGTGGGGTTCCGCTGCCGCCGAGGGTGGCGGAGATCACGGCCGAGATGCCAACGGGGCGTCCGGCAGTCAGGGCGGCCTCAAAGGTCGGGCCGGCGGAAATTTCCCAGACGCGGACCTGGAGCAGGGCCGGGACCGAGCCGAGGAAGGGCACCGAGCGGGTGCCACCGATCCAGTATCCAGCGGCTGCGCCGGTCCCGAACGGGGCGGCACCGGGGACGGGGCTCAGGTGGTTCGGGTCGGTGCCGGCGTAGAGTTGGGCGAGATAGGCATCGCCGGACAGGGGAGTCGTGCCATCGACGCCGGTGACCGGGGCCCGGACGGTGGCGTTGCTGAACTGGGCGGTACCGCCGGGGCCATTGACCACGACGATGGCGGACGACGAGGTTGCGGATCCGTGGGGATTGGTGGCGACGACGCGGTAGGTGCCGGAGTCATCGGCGGTGCCGGCGGTGATGACGAGGTTGGCGGAGGTGGCGCCGGGGACGTTGGCGCCGTTGCGTTGCCACTGGAACTGCATGGGGGTGGCGCCGCCAACTTCGGTCGAGAGTTGAACCCGAGCGCCAGTGGCGACGGTGACGGACGCGGGTTGGGTGACGAAGTAGGGCTTCGAGAGGACGGTGAGGACGGCCGCGGCGGATGAGAGCGCGCCGCCACTGTTGGAGACCTGCACGGAGTACCGGCTCTGATCGTCTGCGGTGGTCGCGTTGAATGCGTAATCGGCCTGGTTCGCGCCTGGGATCGGATCGCTGTTCCGGAACCATTGGAAGGACAGCGGGGCGGTACCCGTGGCGTTGATGGCGAATCGCGCCTGCTGGCCAACGACCACGGTCAGGTCTTCCGGTTCGCTGGTGATCGAGGGCGGGATGATGACCCGGACGGTCGCGGGGAGCGAGGTAGCCTGGCCGACGTCATTCAGGACCTGGACGGTGTAGGAGCCTTCATCGGCCGGCATGGCGGCGGGGATGTCGAGGGTTGCCCCGGTGGCGGGGAGCACGGTGGCGCCTCGGGTCCAGCGATAACGGAGCGGTTGGGTGCCGTTGGCGGCCACGGAGAGGAGCAACCGTCGGCCAAGGACGATATCGGCCGAGGCGGGTCCGGTGGTGATGGACGGCGGGGTCCAGAACTGGAGCGAGAAGGGCAGGATGCCGGCGAGTTGGGCGGGCAGGGTCGGCGGAACACCGACGCCGCCGAGCGTGGCCTGGATGGCGGTCGAGATGCCGACCGGTCGGGCGGCGGCGAAGGCTTCGGCGAACGAGGTTCCAGCAGACGTTTCCCAGACGCGGACCTGAAGGAATGCGACGGAACCCGGCGTGAGGAACGGGATGTTGCGGGTGCCGCCGCGCCAGAATCCGGCCGCGGCATCCGAACCGAACGGAACGGCGCCGGCGACCGGGCGGAGGTCGTCCAGGCTGGTACCGGCGAAGAGTTGGGCGAGGTAGTTGTCCCCGCTGAGGAGCGTGGTGCCGTCGATTCCAGTAACCGGGGCGCGGATGGCGGCGTTGCTGAACTGAACTGAGCCGCCCGGGGTCTGGACGTTCACCACGGCGAAGCGGCTGAGGACGGAGCCGGCGGCGTTGCGGATGAAAACACGGTACGAACCGGCAGAAGCGGCGGTGGCATTGCTCAGGACCAGTTCCTGGGAGGTGGCGCCCGGGAGGGTTCGGCCGTTGAACTGCCATTGGAACTCGAGCGGAGCGGTTCCGGAGACCTCGACCGGGATCCGGATCGTCTCGCCGGTCGCGACATTGACGTCGGGCGGTTGGGTGATGATCGAGGGCGGCACAATCACGGTCAGGACAGCGGCCGGGCTGCTGGTGATGGAGCCGGCGGCGTTGCTGACGAGGACCGAGTAATCACCGGCATCGGCAGGCTGGGCCGAGGAGATGTCGAGGGTCTCGGTGGTCTTGCCGGGGAGATCCACGGCGTTGCGACGCCATTGGTAGGCGAGCGGTGCGGTGCCGGTGGCGGTGACGGAGAACGAGGCCGGCGCGCCGATCAGGACGGAGCGGGAGACCGGGTTCTGGGTGATTGCAGGCG
>CAIMMI010000338.1 GCA_903842505.1 uncultured Verrucomicrobiota bacterium
GTTATCTCCGCGCTCTCCCGAGCGCGGCCCCGTTGAAGCTGTCGCACCCTGGGTGGAAATTGGAGCGTCAACGTCGTCATCTCCGCGCTCTCCCGAGCGCGGCCCCGTTGAAGCCGGCATGGGCCAACGGTAAGCTTGGTGGGCGTCCAAAATCTCCGCGCTCTCCCGAGCGCGGCCCCGTTGAAGCGCGTCCTCAGGTTTTGGGGGAGCCTCTTGCCCACGCTATCTCCGCGCTCTCCCGAGCGCGGCCCCGTTGAAGCCAACCGGAGGCGGCGAGTGCGGTCACCACCGACTCAGATCTCCGCGCTCTCCCGAGCGCGGCCCCGTTGAAGCCACGTGTGAAGGCAATGGGGTCAGTCCCATATTTTCAACATTTGGAGCGCGTTGACCCTTTGGGGTTCATCGACCGGACTCGTCCATGCCGCGTCGGATTTCCACGGATTGAGCCGGCCTGGAATCCCACGGACCCCAGCGAGGTTGAGGCTTCGCTGCGTTGCACGACCGAACTCACTGGCATCCCCAACGGTCCCCTCCTCCGCGCCGCCTTTGACAACGCGGAACGCCGCGAGCTCACCGAGGCACTCGCCGAACTGAAGGCCGCATCCGACACCGCCGCCGCGAAGCGCCTGCTCAAGTCGTGGATCGCGGTTGCCCGTGCCGATCAACGGATCCACCCGGCCGAGCACGACCTGCTCCAGCGCTGGACGGACCACCTCGGACTCACCCGCGACTACCTCGAGGGTCTCCTCGATGCCTGAACCGACCCCAGACCACACACGTCCCGATTGGCTGGCAGTGGATCCGCGGCTTGAATGCATTGGACCGGGTGGAGATGCTCGAGACCTCTCATGGATCCAACGACACAAAGCCCACCGGGATCGGAGATCGCCTTGCTGACGGAGAAATTGCGGCGGTTCCGGGATGAGCGGGATTGGGGGCAGTTCCACAATCCGAAGGACCTGGCCGTTGCGCTCAGCATCGAGGCGGCGGAACTGTTGGAACGGTACCTGTGGAAGTCTCCGACCGAGGCGGACCCGGCGAAGGTGCGTGAGGAGCTGGCGGATGTCTTCGCGTACGCCTTCCTGCTGGCCGATCGATACGGATGGAACGTGACGGAGATCGTCACGGAGAAGATGGCGCGGAATGCCGAGAAATACCCCGTCGAGAAGTCCAAGGGATCGGTCAGGAAATATACGGAGTTGGCGCCGTGATCATCTATCAGGCCCCCAAGCTGGCCTTCCTGGGCGATCTGGAGGATTCCCGGATCGTATCGAGTTCCCCGAAGCGGGATTCCAGGCACGGTGGAATCTGACCACCGACGGAAGCCTCTGGATCATCCAGCCGAACTCAGTCCGGGAGATCGGCTGCATCCGCACCTGCCAAGGTCTGGAGGTCGACTACATCGGGGTGATCATCGGACCCGATCTCGTCGTGCAGGATGATCAATTGGTCACCAAACCGGCGGCCCGGGCGGGATCCGACAAGAGCGTCCATGGGTGGCGCAAGCGGGCCAAGCAGGATCCAGAGGGAGCAGCGCAATTGACCGACCGCATCATCCGGAACACGTACCGGACCCTGATGACCCGGGCCACCAAGGGGTGCTTTGTCTACGCGGTCGATCCGGGGGTGCGGGAGTGGTTGAAACGGGCACAGCGCAGGGACTCGTCGCGAGCGACGGCGTAAGAACGAGGACGGCCGAGCCCACGGTGTCAGCCCCCTGTTTTCTCCATTCCAGCCTGATTCCTCCCGCGGTTTCCTCCACCCGACTCGCCCACGCCAAGCCATCTTCCCGCCGAGGGCGCCGGTCTGGAACCCGGTGAACTTCAGAGGCGACATGCGGGTGATTCGTCCCATCCCCACACCCTGCGCCGCCTCCCGCGGGGTCCTCCCGCAGAGACGCCGGGACGCAGGGAAAACCCACCCCAGACAACGCCTCCCCTGCGCCTCCGCGCCCCTGCGGGAAAACTCCCCACCCTCACCGCGTACCACCTCCCGACGTGGTCCTCCCGCAGAGACGCAGGGACGCAGGGAAAACCACTCCAGACCACGCCTTCCCTGCGCCTCCGCGCCCCTGCGGGAAAAAAATCCCCGCCCTCACCGCGTGCCGCTGGAGAGTCCCAAGTTTCAAGTTTCAAGTTTCAAGGCCAGCCCCGCCGGGTGTCGAGGAGTCGGCGAGGATCGTACTCGAACTCGTACTCCTACTCGTACTCGTACTCGAGCCAATGAACCCTCTCAACAGCCGACAGTCCCTCTCCCGATCGAGTACGAGTACCGCCCTGCGGGCTGA
>CAIMMI010000339.1 GCA_903842505.1 uncultured Verrucomicrobiota bacterium
CGATGCAGGCCTCCTGCGGGTGCAACCCCTGCCGCATGTACTCCACCACGAGGAACGACCCACAATAGCGCATCACATTCTCGCCGATCCCCGTTGCCCCCGCGGCGCCCACCTCATTGTCCACGTAAAGGCCGGAACCGATGATCGGGGAGTCCCCCACGCGACCGGGAATCTTGTAGCCCCAACCACTCGTCGAGCATCCGCCGAACAGGTTCCCGTCCGGCATCAACGCCACCAGCGCGATCGTGTCGTGGTTGATGGGTTTCCCGGCCTTGGCAGCCTTGGCTTCCTCCGCCGCCTGCGCAGCCTTCCACTTCTTCCACGCCGCCTTCTGTCCCGGCGTCACCTTGGGCCCCTCTTCAAACCCGTGCTTCTTCGCGAATGCTTCCGCGCCTTCCCCCACCAGAAAGACGTGACGGGTCGTCTCCATCACGCGCCGCGCGATCGAGATTGGATGCCGATATCCCGACACTGCGCCGACCGCACCGGCCCGATGCCCCGGACCGCTCATGATGCAGGCGTCCAACTGCACGATGCCCACCGCATTCGGAATTCCAGCCAACCCGACCGAGGGATTCCCGGGATCTGACTCCGTCACGCGGATGCCCTGTTCCACGGCGTCCAGGCCGGACCCTCCGCCGTCGATCACGGCCAGCGCCTTCTCGTTCGCGGGCTTGCCGAAGGGCCACGTGGAGACCAGGAGGGGAGCCCCCGTCTGCAGCTCCGACAGATCCGTGGCGGCAGCACCCCTTGCCTGATGAATCACCTGCCCGGCTACGAACGAAACCGCAGCTCCCTGGAGAAATCGACGACGTGGCATGGACGACATGCGGTGATCCTGCCGCGCCACCGACGCCCACGCAAACCGCGATTCCTCCACCCGCTCCGGTGGGGCGAGTGTCGTCACGCGCCGTCGGAGGCCGAACCGGTGCGCCTTGGCCCAAACCGAGATTCGTCCAACTCCCCCCTTGCCCTCGGCCTGACGCCCCGATAATCCCTGCCGGGCCATTTCCGCATGAAGAACGTCGTCCTCCTCGGCAGTACGGGCTCGATCGGTACCAGCACCCTCAAGGTCGTTGAGGACCTGCCTGACCAATTGCGCCTTGTCGGCCTCGCCGCCGGAGGCAACGCCGACCTCCTCACCGCGCAGGCCCGACGTCACTCGCCGCGGGCCATTTCCATCCTGGCACCGGACAAGGTCGCCGGGCTACAGGCGGAACTGCCGGGAATGCGGGTCCTTTGCGGTGACGCGGGTCTCCTCGAACTGGCCACCATGCCGGAGGCCGACATCGTCCTGATCGCCATCGTCGGTACTGCCGGACTTGCCCCGGCCCTCGCCGCCATCCGTGCGGGCAAGGACATCGCCGTTGCCTCCAAGGAAATCCTCGTCATGGCCGGCGATATCGTCATGTCCGAAGCCCGCCGTCATGGGGTTCGGGTCCTCGCCGTCGACTCCGAGCACTCCGCCATTTTCCAGTGCCTCGACGGCAAACCGACCGAATCCATCCGCAGCCTCTGGCTCACGGCGAGCGGCGGCCCGTTCCGGGATCGGACCCGCTGGACGCCCGAGGCACTCGCCCAGGTGACCCTCGAGCAGGCCCTCAAGCACCCGTCCTGGGTCATGGGCCGGAAGATCACCATCGACTCCGCCACCCTGTTCAACAAGGGCCTCGAGATGATCGAGGCCCGCTGGCTCTTCGACATCGGCATGGACCGCGTCCGTGTGGTCGTCCATCCCCAGAGCATCGTCCACTCGATGGTCGAGTTCATTGACGGGTCGATCATCTCCCAGATGTCCACCCCGGACATGTGCCTCCCCATCCAGTACGCCCTCACCTACCCGGCCCGGGCCCGGACCGATCGCGTCACCACAAACTTCGCGCGCATCGGCACCCTGACCTTCGAGGAACCCGACACCGAACGTTTCCCTGCCCTCGAACTCGCCCGTCGCGCGGGTGAGGTCGGCGGCACCCTTCCCGCCGTCTTCAACGCCGCCAACGAGGTCGCCGTCGAACGATTCTGCAATCGCTCGATCGGCTTCCTCGACATCACCCGCGTCGTCCGGCACGTGATGGACCGCCACGCCACCATCGATTCCCCGGACCTCCCCGCCATCCTCGCCGCGGACCGCTGGGCCCGCACCGAGGCCGCCGCCTGATCCCACCTTGGCGGCCGACGTCCGGAGGCCGGGTCGACCCGACCGCGCACTTTGATTTTCACATCCAGCGCGGCGGCCCTCATGCTCCCGGCATGTCCACCCGCGCACGCGCGTTCACCCTGATCGAGTTGCTGGTCGTCATCGCCATCATCGCGATCCTGGCGGGCCTGCTCCTTCCGGCGCTCTCCCGGGCCAAACGCCGAGCGCTGACCACCGCCTGCTCCAACAACCTCAAGACCCTCCAACTCGGATCCCAGCTCTACGCGGACGATCACGCCGACCGGATCGTCAACAATCACGGCGTCGGCGAGACCCGTTCCCTCCGCCGCAACTGGGCC
Organism: uncultured Verrucomicrobiota bacterium; assembly: GCA_903842505.1. Classification (GTDB taxonomy): domain Bacteria; phylum Verrucomicrobiota; class Verrucomicrobiia; order Limisphaerales; family UBA9464; genus UBA6176. The sequence continues at coordinate 2,497 of CAIMMI010000339.1, forward strand.
AACAACGTCCTCAACTGGGAGGACACTTCCGAAAACACCAACAACGCGCTTCTCGTGGATGCCCTTCTCGGCAAATACATCGGTCGCGCCGCCGCCCCCTTCCGCTGCCCGGGCGACCAGTCCCGCAGCCTCGTCGGCCTCCGCAACCGTTCCTATGCCTTCAACTCCCTGGTCGGCGACCCAGGCGAATTGACCAACCGCTTCAACCCGTCCTTCACCCAGTACTTCAAGGACTCGGACATCGCCCAGCCTGCGTCGACGTTCACCTTCCTCGACGAACACCCCGACACGATCAACGACGGCTTCTTCATGAACCGCCTCGAGGAGGCCCCGCGCTGGGGAAACCTCCCGGGCTCCGCCCACGAGGGCGCCGGCAACCTCGCCTTCGCCGACGGACACCTCGAGACCCACCGCTGGCAGGTCACCGGCCCGGAGGGCACGGTCCGCCCCCCCGTGAAGGGCGGCGCCGGGGGCATCTTTGCCGCTACCCCGACCACCGACTGGGACTGGGTCCGCGAACGCACCTCCATCCGCAAGTGACGCCCCCATGAACATCGATTCCCACCAGCATTTCTGGCGCTACAGCTCCGTCGAGTATCCCTGGATCCCCGCCGGAACCCCACTCCATCAGGACTGGCTCCCAGCGGATCTCGAACGTCTCCAACGCCCACTCGGATTCGATGGCTCCATCGCCGTCCAGGCCCGTCAGTCCATCGCCGAGTCCGACTGGCTCCTGGGCCTCGCGGACGCCGCTACCCGGGTGCTCGGCGTCGTGGGCTGGGTCGACCTCCGTTCCCCCCATGTCGCCGCGAATCTCGAACGACTCGCCCGCCACCCGAAGTTCGTTGGCGTCCGCCACGTCGTTCAGGACGAACCCGACGACCAGTTCCTCCTCGGCGCCGACTTCGTTCGCGGAGTCAGCCTCCTTCGGGAGTTTGACCTCACCTACGACATCCTGATCTATCCCCGCCAACTCCCGGCGGCGATCCGCTTCGTCGAACGGTTCCCGGACCTGCCCCTCGTCCTCGACCACATCGCCAAACCCTTCATCAAGGCCGGCCAGATCGAACCCTGGAAGTCCCAGATCCGCGAACTTGCCCGCTTCCCCAACCTGCTCTGCAAGGTCTCTGGCATGGTCACCGAAGCGGACCACACCCAATGGAAGGCGGCGGACTTCCAACCCTACCTGGACGCCGTCGCCGAATCCTTCGGACCCGAACGCCTGATGTTCGGATCCGATTGGCCGGTGTGCCGCCTCGCCGGCAGCTACGAACAGGTCGAAGGCCTCGTGCGCGACTTTGTCCGCGGTTGGTCTCCCGACCAACTCGCCGGCTTCTGGGGCGGCAATTGCGCCCGCTTCTACGGCGTTACTCCTCCGAATAGTTGACGTAGCCGATGAACATCTCGTCGTTGGTCTGCTCGCCAAATTCCACCTGAGCCGCAGGATCCGGGTTGAAGGGATTCCAGACCGAGTTGTCAAAGGCACCCACCACGCGGATCCGCGTCCCCGCCGGGTAACGGCGAGGCTCGGTGAACCGGTACATCGCCTGCCACGCGAAATCGTAAGCAGGAACGTTCAGCAACGTGTCCGTCGACCCGTCCGGCCGCACCGCCTCGAACCGCATCCGCTTTCCACGGTAGTGCATGTGCGGACTCAACTCGTAGATGGTCACCGGCCGGGCAAATTCCATCTCCGCCGCCGCCGGCGCATCCGAAGCCCCGGGTGGGATACTGAGTACCGTCGAGTAGGCAGCTCCTGTCTTCAGTTCCTGCTCCGGCGGACCCGACATGAGATAGAGACCAATCTCCGTTGCATCGCTCTGCGCCGTCTCCACCGGCGTGTAGTGCATCTGGAACACGATGAAGCTTCCCTTCTTCAGGAACTTTGCTGTTCCGGCCGGATACTCGCGTTGGTCCATCCCCGGCACGTAGCCCGCGAAGAATCCACCCAAGCCAGCCTGGACCTGCAGCACGTCCGCAAAGCTTGTCCCCGTGAAGATCAGAGCGTGGTGGACGACCTTCCGGTTTCCAGGCCGGACCACTGCCGCCCTGAGCCAGACATTGGTCGTGAACGGACTCGCAACCACGGCGTACCGATACGGCACTTCCGCCTGACTCGCCTTCGCCGGAATGTTCTGACGCGTGATCCGCACGATCTTGTCAGGCGTGCCCATCGGCCAGTCCTGCACCGTCGCCGGCGTCACCTCCGCCAACGGATCGCCGCCTCCCCCCTTGGGCGCCCCCGCATCGACCCATCGCAACAAACGCGCAACCTCTGCCGGTTGCAGCGAGAAATCATTCGTGAACACCCCTTTCGGCGCATCCGCATGCCACGGCGGCATGATGCCTTCCAGGAGGTTCGCCTTGATCGACGCCGCCTGACCCGCCACCACCGCGTGGTTCGTCATCGCGAAGGACCCGATGTCACCGGGCCGGTGACAGGTCACGCAGTTCTTCTGCAGCAGCGGCGCTACCTCCAGCGCATAGTCCGGCACCCCGACTGCCGCCACCGCCAACCCCGCTCCCCGGACCTCGCTCATCGGAACCCGGACCGGCTTGTTCTCCAGATACGACCCCACCGCGTCTTCCAGGAACTCCTGCCGCACGCTCACCCCGTTGATGTCGCATCGATCCGCCACCGCCCCCCGGTAGATCTCTTCCATCAATTCCCCGGTCACCGCGACCACCTCACCCGCGCGCCTGACTCCGAAGGTCGTCATCACCGACTGCGCCACATCGTGCAGCACCGGCACCGGAACCCCCGCGCTGGAAACCGCTCCTGCCAGCGTTCCCCGCGAGTCCACGGGGTTTACCAACCAGAACGCGACCGGCTTGCCCGCGAACTTCTCCCGCACCGGCTTAAGGTCATTCCATACGGTCGACAGGTTCGCGTTGTCCGTGAACGCCAGCACCACCACGCGGTGCTCGCCTTCCCTCAACAACTCGTGCGCAACGCCCGCCTGGTCCACCAACCGGAAATTCCAGATCGGCAAGGCCGGCGGCCGCGGACTCATCCGCTGCGTCCGATAAAAGCGCCGCTGCCCCGCCCGAGCCTGAGGATCGAACCACGCGTGGTTGTGACCCGCCGTCATCTTCAGCACCGGCTGCCATACCCCCGATTCGAGATCATCCGACGCCAGCAACTCGTACAGGGAATCCGGATCCGCCTCCGTCAATTGGATCCTTGGCAAACGGCAGATCGGATCGACATCCGAGGTCAAACGCTCCGCAGCCAGCGATCGGGGCCATGCACCCGCCCCCAGCAGGAGCAATCCGGCCCAGAATGCCTGTTTCCGAAGCAGCGTGGTGATCATGCCGGAGGATCACCCCAATTCCCCGCGCCCGTCCACTCGGATGTGGCGACGTTTCGGGATCAGAACCCGGGCGTCAGTCCGGTGGGGGCGAGTGTCCTCACAAAACACCCCATCCACCGCTACTTCTTCGGCTCCGCCTGCTTCTTCAACTCTTCCTGCTGCGCATTCCACTTCTGCACCAGGTCGTTCAACTTCTGCACGGCCTCGTCGTAGAGTTTCACCAGTTCGTTGTACTTTTCCACGGCCTGGTTCCGTTCGGCCAGCACCTTGGTGATGTCCGCCTTCATCTTCAGCAAACCCTCGTTCTGCTGGCGGATCGACTCATTCGCCTTGTCGAATCCCTCCTTGTAGGCGTCTGCCGTCTTGCGGAAACGCTCCCCCTCCAGGCTGGCCTTCGCCAGTTCTGCCCGGGCCTTCACCAGGGCCTCGTTGTTCGTCTGCGTTGTCTTGAACAACTCAGCCCGCTCCCGCTCGACCCGCTGGATCTCTTCCTGGAACCGACGCCCCTGCGCCTCCACCGACGCTTTCTCGTCGTTCAACTTCTGGCGCTCAGCCTGCAACTCGTCCACCCGGACCCGCAGCTTCGTCTCCCGAACCCACTGAAACGCGCACAACCCGCAAAGCCCCAATGCCAGGACGATCAGGACCGTAACGCCCACCGATCCGGCAACCCGACCCCGTTCCATGCGAATATCCATGTCAGTAATTAAATCCAGCGTCCGCTGGATGCAGTTCCCGTGCCGCCCTCCGGCCCGACGCCACCTCAGCCCAACCGCCGCTCACTATCGACCACACTGCGCCTCATGCCGCAGTGCGTGGTCAATCAAGACCAGCGCCGCCATCGCCTCCACCATCGGCACCGCCCTCGGCAGCACGCACGGATCGTGGCGTCCACGCCCCTTCAAGGTCGTGTTCGCGTACTGCACGTCCACCGTGTCCTGCTCGTGCATCACCGTCGCCACCGGCTTGAACGCCACCCGGAAGTACACCGTCTCGCCGTTCGTGATCCCTCCCTGGATGCCTCCGCTCCGGTTCGTCACCGTCCTCACCTGCCCACCTTCCGACCGGAAGGCGTCGTTGTGCTCACGCCCGGTCAGGGTGACTCCGTCGAAGCCTGAGCCAACATCGAAACCCTTGCTCGCCGGCAAGCTCATCATGGCCTTCCCGAGGTCGGCTTCCATCCGGTCAAACACGGGCTCCCCCCAACCCACCGGCAACCCGCGTACCACACCCAAAACGATCCCACCCACACTGTCCCCAGCCGACCGATGCTCCTCGATCAGTTCCACCATCCGCACTGCCATCGCCGAGTCGGGGCAGCGCACGATGTTGGATTCGATGTCCTCGACGCGGACGGTCTGCGGATCCACGTGCGCCCGCAGGCCCTTCACCTGCGTCACGCAAGCCAGGACCTCCACACCCCAACGAAGCTTCAGCAACTTCCTAGCGATCGCACCCGCTGCCACCCGGCCGATGGTTTCCCGCGCACTCGTCCGACCACCGCCCGGCCAGGCCCGATGCCCATATTTCGCGTGGTACGTGTAGTCCGCGTGCGACGGCCGGAACTTCACTGCCATCTCGTTGTAGGCTTCCGACCGGAAATCCTCGTTCCGGACCATCATGCTGATCGGCGTTCCCAGGGTTCGTCCCTCGAACACGCCGCTCAGGATCTGGACGGTGTCGGTCTCCTTCCGCGGTGTCGTGATGCTCGACTGCCCGGGCCTCCGCCGGTCGAGATCCGGCTGGATGTCGCTCTCAGCCAACTCCAAGCCAGGCGGACAACCGTCCACCACCACCCCGACTCCTCCACCATGGGATTCCCCCCAGGTCGTGATGCGAAACAGATGTCCAAACGTGTTGCCCATGTTTCGCGCATCATGCGCGGACCCGCGCCCGGGCAAAAGTGCGAAGAATCACCTGTCCACAAACGGGGGTGGCGGTTGAGACCACCCCGAAACGGGTGAGGCGAGACCCTGTCGAACCGTAGGAGGAGCGGCGCCCCGAGGCTTACGGGGCTTGAAACGTGCACCACGAAACCTGGGATTTGCCTCACGCCCCATCAGGACACCCGCCCCCACCGCCTACTTCTCCAGATACTTCACCACGGCCTCAGTCCGGGTATGCGCCCCCAACTTCTCGAAGATGTGCTTGAGGTGCGTATGCACCGTGAGCGGACTGATCCCCAGCTCCGCGGCGATTTCCTTGTCGTGCAACCCTCGTTGCAGGCAGGTCAGGATCTGACGTTCCCGCTGCGTCAATGCACTTCGGATGCTCGCGTCAATCTGCCCGGCCGCCGGGCTGAACAAGCCCTGGCAGTAACGCCGCAACGCCCGGGGGGCTTCATCCACCAGCAACCGACCACTCGCGAACGCCCCGTCCAACGGTTCCAGCAATTGCCCGAGCGGCCGACGACGCAGAAGGTACCCCGCGTCCACTCCGCTGAACGACTGGAAGATGTGGTCACTGCTCGCATACAGGCCGAACGGGTAGATCAACGGGGTAGTACCCTCCTTCAACCGCGCCGGCAGTGTCTCCGGTACCACCGTTGTGTCGTCCCGGTCCACCAGGACCACGTCCACATGGGCCGAACGACGCGGGGCATCCGCCAGTTCGGTCAGGCTTCCATAGCCGCTCACCGTGCAACCCGGAATCAACTCCAACCAATGCACGATCGCCCTCCGGAACACCACGTCCGACTCCACAACCGCCAACCGCAACCGTTGTGTCCGGGATCCGCCCGCGACCGCTACCGACGCCGTCGGCAGCGTGAAAAGGGACGTGTAGGTGCAAGCCAAGGGCGCCTCCAACCAGAACACCGCCACCGTGAATTCACGGGCCACCCGCGCTCCGGTCTTCTCCCATCCCTGCGTCGTCAACTGACGCTGGTACGTCTCGGCCGTCCGACGCGCCACCGTCTCGTCCCGGGTGCCGAGCGGGACGTGCCACCCTTCATTCGCATGCTCCATCCACTGGAACCATTCCTCCGCCCCAAGGGGCCGAAGGCCTGCCGCGTGCCGCCGACGCGCCGGTGGGAAAATGCGCGTGTTACTCCGGTTGGGGGATTCCGACTCTGGATTCATTCAGTCTACTCCCATGCTAGGTGAAGAAGCACTGTTCAGACCTCAAGGGCGAGTTTTCGATATCGTCACCTGATCGACTCTCGAACCTGACCCTCTTGGCTGCACCTTTCGCCATCTTGATGCACATGGAACCGAATGTTGGAAAATCGCCACAGTCCTGTACGACGAAACCCCGGAACTCCGGCTTCACGCTGATTGAGCTTCTGGTTGTGATCGCGATCATCGCGATCCTGGCGGGCATGCTCCTCCCTGCCCTCTCAAAGGCCAAGTCCAAAGCCCAGCAGTCGAAATGCATCAACAACCTGAAGCAGATCAGTCTTGGCACCACGATGTATGCCAATGACTTCAACGAAACCTTCCACAACATCGGCGGATCGGTCCCGAACCACGGCCAGTGGACCCGCAACCCCCGCGTCACCGAACTGCTCCAACCGAACGATCCCCTCGCTTACTGGGGCCTCGCTTACATCAAGTACTTCGGCGGCTCCCGGAAGGTTTTCCGCGATCCCGGCGCCAAGATGGTCGACCAATGGCGCGAGGACGGCCTGAGGTATCCCAATGAGTTCTGGGCCGACTCTTCCTACGGCATCAATGGTTTCGTCACGCAGGCTCCCGACCCCCGTTCCCCCGGCACCCGAGGCAACGGCCCCCGCAAGATCACCGACTACG
>CAIMMI010000340.1 GCA_903842505.1 uncultured Verrucomicrobiota bacterium
GGTCTCAGGACTACCGCCGCCGGGAATCCCGACGCGGCTTCGCCGCGGAAGGCGGCGCTGGCGCCTTGCCCGGAGGACGGCTGCCAGGGCGCCACTCGGTCGGATCCTCCGCAGGACCGGCCGACGCGGAGGTCATCGGAACCGGTCGCGATGCCACGGGCAACGGTGCCCGGCCGGAAGCCGAGCCCGACGTCCGCCGCTGCGATGTCGGAATCCGCACCAAGGGCGCGGTCACGAGAGGCCGCAGGGGAACCACGGCACGGGGTTCCGGCGCCGGACTGGGCTTCGAAGGTCGGGCCGGTGCCGGAGGTGCCGGCCTCGTCGACTCACGACGGTCCTCACGACGCTCGTCGCGGCGGACCTCCCCGCGGGGGCTGCGATCGCCACGACGCTCCCCACGGCCACCGGGAGGACGCTCCGCGGCTGGCCTCGAAGGCGGACTCGGAGGCTGCGAAACCGATGCGCGGGAAGGCGCTGTCTCGGGTCCACGGGAAGGCCGACCTCCCCGGGAACCCGCATTGTCCTTCCGGTTCGAAACCGCCGGCGCGGTAGGCCGACCTGGACGGGATCCTTCCGTCTGGATCGGGCGCGGCGCAGGCCGCGGCGACGGCGTCGGCTGCACCAAGGCTGGCCGGTCCCCGAACTTCCCACCGAACTTCAGCGCGGGGTTCGTCCGGGTCGGCTGTTGGGGCCGTCCGGGGTTTGTCCGAGCCGGCGGCCGGGAAGCGGGCGCAGGACTGCGAGGCACGGACGAAGCCGGAGCTGGAGCCAGAGCCGGGCGACGAGCGGGTGTCTGAGGCCGCCCCTGCGGGCCCCGGGGCTTCCTCGGCGAACCCGTTGCGACTGCTGTCAAAGTCGCCGGCGCAGGACGGCTAGGAGCCGTTGCACCGGGACGCGCGGGAGCCAGTTCGAAATCCAGGCGACGCGCTGCCATGTCCACCTTGCGCACCTGCACGACGACCGTGTCACCCACCCGGAACATCTTCCTCCGACGACGACCGACCCAGCAGCGCCGGACGGCGTCGAGGACGTAGAAGTCATCCTCCAGTGATGAGACTGGAACCAACCCACCGATCGACAGGTCGGGGGCATCCACCACGAAGCCGCTCGGCTGCACCGCCGTGATCACGGCGTTGTACGAGTGCCGGCGTCCGTGCCGGATCTGACCGTCGAGATAATGGAACAGCTTGATCTCCCGGCTGTCGCGTTCGGCATCCCCCGAGTTGCGCTCGGTGTCCGAGAGATGCCTCCCCAGGCGGTTCAACTCGGCGGCATCACCGACCGGTCCTTCGGCCAGCGCCCGATGAATCACCAGGTCCGAGTAGCGCCGGATCGGCGACGTGAAGTGCGTGTAATGCTTCTTCGCCAACCCGAAATGCCCACCGGGCTCGACGTCATATCGCGCCCGCTGGAGCGAACGCAGCAACCCCACCCGCAGGGCGTGGCCAGCCGGGTGCTTGGCGATCCGATCGGTCAACCGGCGCATTTCCGCACGGTTGCGAAGGTCGCCGCACTCGATGCCGAGTGCCCGGACCTCGTCCCGATACTCCGCCAACCGCCGGGGATCCGGTTCCTCATGGACGCGATGCAACGCGAGCCGGTTCATCTGCCCCAACCGCACGGCGACGGCTTCGTTGGCCAGGAGCATGAACTCCTCGATCAACTGGTGGGACTCGTCGTTCAGGTGCTTCTCCAAGCGGAGCACGTGCCCCCGCGCATCGAGCCGGATCTTGATCTCGCTCGACCCAAGCTCGAGGGCACCCGCCTCGAATCGCGCCCGGCGCAGACGCTGCGCCAGCAGGCTCGCGTCCTGGATCATGTCATCGAAGTCATCCCGCGCCGGTTGCGACAGGACAGCCAGCGCCTCCGCGTACGTGTAGCGCCGCTTGGAGTGGATCACCGCCCGATGGAACCTCGCCTGCTTCACCCGCCCTTCCGGGGCCAGGTCGAACTCCACGCACTGCGTCAACCGGTCCACGCCCGGCTTGAGCGAACAAAGCTCGTTGCTCAACACCTCCGGCAACATCGGGATCACCCGGTCCACCAGATACGTCGAGTTGCCGCGCTCCAGCGCCTCGTGGTCGAGGGGACTTCCCGGCTTCACGTAGTGCGCCACGTCGGCGACGTGCACCCACACCTTCCAACCACCACCCGAAGCGCGTTCAACGCAGATCGCATCGTCGAAATCCTTCGCGTCATCCGGATCAATCGTGACGACCCGGTGCGCCCGGCAGTCCACGCGCCCAACGAGGTCCCGTTCCCGGATCCGGTCGCCGTGTGCCCGTGCCGAATCCACCACAACCTTCGGAAATTCCTTCTCGAGGTTGTACTGCCGGAGCACCGACAGCATGTCCACGCCCTCATCCGTAGGCGCGCCCAACACCTCGACAATCTCGCCTTCCGGATTCGCACGGCGCGACTCCCATTCCCGGAGTTCCACCACAACCTTGTCGCCCGGCTTGGCCCGCCGGGCTGAGCCCTTGGGCTCGGGCACATAAAATTCATGCGGGATCCGCGGATCGTCCAGAACCACGCGCAGGACACCCTTGCCCCGGTGAAGCGTGCCCACGAAGCGCGTCCGGCGCCGCTCCAGCACCCGGACCACCACACCCGTCTGGGCATCGGGATCCTTGCGGACCAACACCCGATCCTCGTTGAGGGCGGTGCCAGTCGCAGCCTCGGCCACCGCAATCTCCGGCGTCGCCGGATCGTCCGCCAGCAACCACCCGCGGCCGGAACGGTTCACCCGCAACCGCCCCGTGACGAGGCCGGCCTCGTCGGGACGCACATAGCGATCCCCCTTGATCCGGACCAGACGCCCTTCCCGTTCTTCGGTGTGGAGGACGGACTGGAGTTCCGCACGGCGCGTGGGCGCCCAGCCCAGCTTTCGCAGCAGGGTCGGAAGGTCCGCAGGCAGGGTCCCCGGCCGCGAGAGCAGCCTCATGATGGGTTCGTTCATCGAATTCTTTCGCAAATCTAATCTGGTCAGGTCAGGTCGACGGATCGCCTAGGGGCGCCGCAACCATTGGTTTTGCCGAAGCCATTCGGCAGCCGGCAACGGCCACGCCGTCACCGGGAGTTCCGTCCGGCGCAGGCCATAGCCATGTCCGCCTTTCGGATACAGATGGAGTTCCACGGGCACCTTCTTCCGCTGAAGTTCGCCCACATATCCGAGCACGTTCTCGACGCGCACCGGATCATCCTGGGAGATCACAATGAAGGTCGGCGGGGTGTTCGTGGTCACCGGCAACTCCGGTGAAACAGTGTCCCCCTTCTTCTCGTCCGTCAGGTAGGCCGGATAGACGAGAACGGAAAAGTCAGGCCGGCAAGACAGGTCATCCGCGGCATCCACTCTCGGATAGGTGCGCTGGCCATGATTGTTGCTCAGCGCAGCTGCGAGGTGGCCGCCTGCAGAGAATCCCAACACACCGATGCGCCCCGAGTCGAGCCCCCATTCCTTCGAGTGCTGCCTCAGCAGCCCCAGAGCCCGCTGCGCATCTTGCAGGGCCGGCTCGTGTTTCTCGCGTCCCTCGCGCCGTGGCACACGATACTTCAGCACCACTCCCGTCACACCGATCGAGTTCAACCACTCGCAAACCTCCGTGCCCTCCAGGTCCAGCGCGAGGATATGATAGCCGCCCCCGGGACAGACGAGCACCGACGCGCCAGTGTCCTTCTCCGGCGCGGGCTTATACACCGACAACGTGGGCTCCCAGACATTGCCCAAACGGATCAAGGGCTTGCCCGCAACGAGGCCTTCGCCCGGCTTGCTCTGGTCCTTTTCCGGCCCCTTGGCCGGCCCATCGCCAGGACCTGGGCCACTCCAAAGTCGGATCGTGTGCGCAGGTTCAGCCGCTTCCAATCCGATCACGCCCACGGCCAGCAATGCGGCCGTCCCGATGGCACTCCATCCTACTCGCATGCCTCATCCAACCGCACTTCCGCACCGGATGCGAGCCCGGGTTTGGGTGGGTCGAGCGTTGGGGCGAGTGTCCTCACGAGCCGCTTCGTGCCTTCGGCCCGGGGTGGGGCGAGACTCCGTCGAGCCGGGCTCCTCAACCATAGCCCCGCAGTAACAGTCTCACGCGGAGAGGGGGGGGCCGGTAACGAACCTGCCAACGTCGGCAACCACTCACCAAGCGGTGACTCGCCGTGCGCAATTGCCGTAGGTTCAATCTCCGCGACCTCCGCGGCTCCGCGTGAACCTATCCCCTTCTTAAACACATCAAGACGGCTCAATCCCGCGTGTTGCCCTTGTCCTCAGCCCAGTTGCCCACCTCGTTGTGTGGCTCGTTGTCGTTGTTCCAACGCCGACGCCACTCGATGTTGCGCGGGTTGACCACGTCCGCCCGGCGCGCTGCCTCGGCATGGCCGTCGGCGAACTGGAGGTTCGTCCGATCACCGTGCCGTTTCGCCGGCCACTGGTCGGCCTGACGGGCATCGATGTTGCCGTCCCAGTTGGTGTCCGTCCGCGAATCCGCCAGCATGATCATGTTCGCGGGCGACAGCACCGCGGACTCCCGGACTTCGGGCACCGTCCCGATATCACCACCCAGGCCGAGCTGCGGGTTGACGAACGGATCGCGAAGTCCCCAGTCATTGTACCCGTAGCAGAAGGCCGCGGCCTGATTGCCGCCGATCGGCGTCCCGATGAAATTCATCCCCTTGCGGAGGGTCTTGTTGACGTTGGTATCCCAGCGCCACTGGGGTTTGCCGGCCGGACAGAAGAACGAGGAACGGTTGGTCCCCATCTGCGAGAACAGCCGCAAGGGCCAGAGATAGGAACCGTAGGTCGGGCTGCCCGTCCGCACGTCGATGCAGCCCGGGTAGACCTGGTATTCCTGGACGTACATCACCGTCGCCAGGCCCATCTGCTTGCAGTTGTTCAGGCACGCCGTGCCCAAGGCCTTGGACTTCGCCTTCGACAGCGCCGGCAAGAGCATCCCCGCCAGGATCGCGATGATCGCGATCACCACCAGCAGCTCGATCAGGGTGAACGCGGCCCGTTCAATCGGACGGCTCAGGACAGGAGGGTTCTTCGGCATGGTCTACGCAGGTTCAACGGACGTTCCGGTGGATATCCCCCTGCATATAGGAACCCCCGAAAGCCGCAATGCCACCGAGGCACGACGGCTTATTTGAAATCCACCCTTCCGCGAGCGAGGCACCGCATGGTTGCCGCAGGTGAATGGGTATTCAGCCGTATCCATTCAAGAGTACTCTCACGCGGAGTGAGGGGCAGCCCTGCTTCCCGGCTGAGTGTCCTTTCTCCGCGTCTCCGCGTCTCCGCGTGAACCTGTCCCCGCCTTCATTCACATGGTTACGGCTTCGCCATCAGGTCCTTCGCGATACCCGGCACCAGATCCTCCTCGGTCGCGTGCCCCTCGGTGAAGATCACCAGCAACAGGCGCCGGCCATCGGGCAGGTGCACCACCGCGCAATCATGCCGCGTCTGGCTTGTCCAACCCGCCTTCGACCAGAGCTTGGTCCCCTCCGGAACCGCCGATCCCACGAACCCGTGCACCTGATCCTCCGCGGTCGCCGGCGCCGCCGGATCCCGCGAGAGCAACGTGCGCATCTTCTCGCACCGCGCCGGCGTCACCACCCGGTCGAGCGCAATGTCCGCCATCAACCGCGCCGTGGCGTCGGTGGTCAACAGGTTGCGCTTCGGTTCAAAGGTCCGGATCGCCTGCACTTCCCGTCCGTACGGCCCCTCGCACCAAGGCTTCTTGTTGCAGTTGATCCCGGTATAGCCCAGCGACGCAAAGTAGCGGTTCACCGCGTTCCGCTGTTCCTGCCAGGCCCGCAGGGAATCCGGCGCCAACTCCGGCCCGCTCGTCGTCCCGGTCAGGACATCGAGCACGTAGTGCGTGGCCTCGTTGTACGAGTCCACGATCATGTCGCGCATCGCCCGCTTCAACTCGTCGGACTCATCCAGGCGGCCGTCCTCGATCCACCGCTGCGCTGCCACCAAGTAAAACAATTTCACCACGCTCGCCGGATAGATCGCCTGGTCGCCCCGATGCGCCCCCCACCGCAAGGCCTTCGGGTCGCCAAGATCCACCAGCGTCACCGCGACTTCATCGGCCTTCAACGGCTTCGGCCGCGGCTTGGCACACCACGCTTCGATCGTCGCCTTCACCTTCCCATCCAGCGCGTCGTCCCGGACTCCATCCGCCATCCCGCCCGGGCCGGCCGCAAAGGCCGCCGTTCCCAACCACGCCCACCAGTACACCCACAGCTTTTTCATGCCTTCGCCTCCGGCAATTCGAGGAACCGAATGATCGTGTCCCCGTGGTTCAACTGCTTCACATCCGTCCACGTCGCAGGAATCTCAACCTGGTCCCGACGCGCATGCCCCACGATCAATCGTCCCCCGGGCACCAGCAGCGCTGGCAGGTCCGGATCATCCAGCAACCGCTGCGCCAGCGACGTCGAACGTCGCCCGACATTCTTTTCGCCGTACGGCGGGTCGGCAATCACCAGATCGAATTGCCGCCCCGACGCCTTCAACTGGGGAATCACCACGAAGACGTCCTGAACCCGCATCTCGACCCGCACACGATCGAGTCCGGATGCCTCCAGATTGCGACGGTAACACCGGGCGTGCCGCTCCGACTTCTCGATGCTCACCAACCCGGCCGCGCCCCGGCTCAGCATCTCCAGACCCAACGCCCCCGTCCCCGCAAACAGGTCCAGAACCTGGGCGTCGATCGGCCGAGCCCCAAGGCTATTGAAGACCGCGAGCTTCACCTTGTCCGGCATCGGCCGGACGTCAAAGCCCTCGGGAACCTGCAGCAAACGGCCCTCCGCGAGCCCACCGATGATCCGCATGCCCGTCACCCTGCTTGGCGCCACCCCCCACGCCAACAGGTTTCTGA
>CAIMMI010000341.1 GCA_903842505.1 uncultured Verrucomicrobiota bacterium
GTAGCCACCGTAGCCGACGACGTCCGGAGGCGGGTCAAAGCACGTAGGCCGGGTGCCCTCACCCGGCGTGAATCATGAACCGCCGCGTGGGGGCACGCAGCCTACAGAACTGTGTAGCCAAAGTGAGGAGGCGGGCCACAGCACGTAGGCCGGGTGCCCTCACCCGGCGTGGAAGATGCCGGTGCCTCACGTGTAGGCCGGGTGCCCTCACCCGGCGTGAATCATGAATCGCCGCGTGGGGGCACGCAGCCTACAGAACTGCGTAGCCAAAGTGAGGAGGCGGGTTGCTTGAAGCTGAAAACTTGAAACTTGGAACTCCCCCTACGGCTTCACCCGAAAACTCCGGAACGACGGAGCCGTCGCACTTCCCTGGCGGTTCCCATCGTCGCTCAACACCAGCAACTCCAGGTCCGGACCGCTGCCCATCACCGTCAGTGCCTCCGGATTGAAATGCTTGAACCCCGTTCCCTTGACCGCCTCCGGGGCAGCCGTCCCGCCCGTCCACCGGAACAGCTTGGCCTTCGCCGCCCCCTTGACTCCGCCGCCGATCAGGAAGTGCTCCTTCCCTGACCACACCATATCCCGCACCCCGAGCCCTTCGAGATCGAGGAGGATGGGATCGCCCAGGCGCAACTTCTGCCCATCCAACACTTCCTTCGGATTCAGAACCGGCGCCAACAAGGCCTTCCCCTCCACCAAGGGCGACCGGAACCCGATCAGCAATCCTCCTTCGGCCGTCGATCCCAATCCCTCGATGTTGATGCCACCCTGCTCCGGCGAATTGGCCGCGGCCCGACGCAATCCCAGCGACTCATACCGGGGATCCGACAGAAGTTCCCCGAGCAACCCGGAGTAAGGCTTTCCCTCCGGAACCAACCGCATCGTGGTGCCGTCCTTCTCCACCCGCGTCGCCATCAACCGCTGCCGGTTCGCACGGGGCTTTCCTTCCCGGTTCCGACCATGCGAGCCGATCCAGTAGACCTGGTCCCCGATCCGCGCCGCTCCCTCCAGATCGATCTCCTTCGACCTCCCCAGCACACCGGCCGTGTGGGAAAGGTCCACCTGGGCCACCGAGGGTCCTTCGGAATCCACCGGAAAAACCTGCAGGATGTTGGATTCATCGCTCGCCGCCACGAACCACTTCGGGTCCAGCAAGGCGATCGCCGAAGCATTGGCCATCCCCTCATGCACGACGACCGCCGGGGGCGCCGTGAGCCCACACGCACCACCCAGTCCAATCAGCATGGACGAAAGCACGAATCGTTTGAAACCGGCCGGGGTGATCATCGTCGTGACATTCGCCATCTGTTCGCCGCTCGTCAAAGCTGGTTCACAGTCTTGGCGGACGCCGTTTCAAATCCTACCCTGACTCCCATGCCAGAGAAGTCGGTAAACGAACTCCGGGCGAACGTCCGGGAGATCTACGAAAAGGGCGTCGCCGCCCTCCAGAAGAACAACCTCGATTACGCCATCGAGCTCTTCATGCAGGTCGTCCGCCAGGAACCCGCCTGCTTCGATGCCCGTCAGGCGCTGCGGGCCACCCAGCACCGCCGCGCCGGCAACAAGTCCGGAGGCCTGTTCAAGAAGTTCCTCGGCGCCACCAACACCATGACCAAGGGCCGCCTCGCCCTCCGCTCCGACCCCTTCGAGGCCATCCTCATCGCCGAGGAAGCCCTCAACGACGACCCCACCAACTCCGGGGCCCACCAACTCCTCGCCGAGGCCGCCCTCGCCGCCAGCCTCCCCAAGACCGCCATCCTCAGCCTCGAGGTCGCCTTCAAGGCCAACCCCTCCGACCGCAAGCTCGCCGAGAAACTTTCCGACACCTGCTCCTCCGCCGGCCAACGCCCCCGCGCCGAGAAGATCCTCCGCGACCTCCTCGCCACCGACCCCAACGACCCCGGCCTCAACGAAAAGCTCAAGAACCTCCTCGCCAACCGCACCCTCACCGAAGGCGGTTACGAAGCCCTCGCCGACGGTTCGGGTTCCTACCGCGACATCCTCCGCGACAAGGATCAGGCGGTCCTCCTCGAACAGGAACAACGCACCGTCAAGGACGTCGATGTCGCCGCCCGCCTCATCGCCGACTACGAGGCCCGCCTCGCCACCGAAGGCAACAACCTCAAGCTCCTCCGTGACATCGCCGGCCTCTACGAGAAACGCAGCGAGTTCGACCGCGCCATCGCCTACTACCAGCGCATCCTCGACCTCGGCGGCGTTCAGGATCCGATCATCCTCAAGGCCATGCAGGACGCTCGTCTCGCCGCCTTCGACCTCCGCGCCAAGTCCCTCGATACCTCGGCTCCCGATCACACCGCCCAGGCCACCGCCGTCGCTGCCGAACGCGAGGCCTTCCTCCTCGACGACGCCAAACGCCGCGCCGAAGCCAACCCTTCGGACCTCCACGTCCGTTTCGACCTCGGCGAACTGTACTTCCGCGCCGGTCGCATCACCGAGGCCATCGGCGAACTCCAGAAAGCCCAGAACAATCCGAACAAGCGCATCCCCGCGATGCTCCTCCTCGCCCAGTGCTTCGCGCGCCGCAACATGAACGACCTCGCCGCGCGCAAGCTTCAGGAAACCCTCAAGGAGAAGATCGTCTTCGACGACGAGAAGAAGGAGATCCATTACCAACTCGGCTGCATCCTCGAAAAAATGGGCAAACGCGAGGAGGCCATCGACCAGTTCAAGATCATCTACGAGGCCGACATCGGCTATCGCGACGTCGCCGCGAAGGTGGATTCCTACTACGCCAGCCAGGGCTGATCTCCCACGCCATGAGCGCATCCCCTGCCATCCCACCCGCGCCGTCCGTCTGGGAACCGACGTTCCGCCAACTCTGGGATCAGGCGCTCCAGCGCTACCGAACCGGCCGACGGTCCCCATCAAGCCTCGTCACCCCGGACGACCGCGCCTTCCTCGCCAGCATCGGCTGCTCCGCCCAGGACCTCTTCGACTTCATCGAGGATCTCGACCGCTATGGAGAGCCATCGCTCGACACGGCACTGGCGGTCCAACGCATCCGATTCAACTACCTCACCCAGGTTCCCGCTTCCCGCCCCGGCGTCCCCGCCGTCAATGCCAACCCGCTCCCCGCAAAGTCCGATGCCGTCGAGGGCATCCCGTGGCTGCCCCGCCTGATCGCCAAGGCCCGACTCAAGCTCCGCGGCGAACTCCCTGACCAGTTCATGTACGGCTGCGGCGGCGACCGCCCTTTCCTCCAACGCGCCGGCCTCACCCTCGAAGGATTCCTCCAACTCACCTGGGACAGCGGATCCAACGATCGACCCATGATCGACGCCGTCCGCCGCGGGCTTGGAAGGTGAGCCCGGGAAAGTTTGAAGTTTTCAGTTTCAAGCCCGAAGCCGGTCTCCAGCGGGCGCCCGGGTTCAACACTCTTTGTAGGCCGCGTGCCCCCACGCGGCTCTCCGCCATCGATGCCGGGTGGGGCGAGTGTCCTCACAAGCCGCTTGGGAGTCCCAAGTTTCAA
>CAIMMI010000342.1 GCA_903842505.1 uncultured Verrucomicrobiota bacterium
GCCGATCATCCTTCCTCAAGGGCTCCGTCATGCCGGAAGGTCTCCTCGAAGCCATCCAACCCACCGAGGTCACCGACCTCTTCGCCTATCTCCGAACCCTCGGCACCGGCCGCTGAAGCCCGCCTTCAACCGGAAAACGACGTTTGTATCCGCAGATCTCGCAGATGACGCAGATGATCTGAAACCTGGCTCGGGTTGACCTTGCACCCGCAAGGTGGGAGCCCTGTCAGGGTCGGATCCGGGCGCTTCCGGCTGTTCATCTGCGCCATCTGCGCCATCTGCGGATAACTCCTAAATTATCCGCGTGGGTTGGAGCAAACCTGCTGAAGAGTCTCCTCAATCCGCGGCCGCTGCCGCCGCCAGGCGTTGCCGTTCCGCCGCCCGCGCGAACGGCCAGTAGATCCCCATCGCAATCAGGATCGAGCACGCGCCCCACACGGCCGCCTTCCAGTCGCCGCCCGACACCAGATAGTGCCCGATGATCGGTGGCGTGGTCCACGGCACGTTGACGAACGGCTTCTGCAGGATGCCCCAGTCCATCAGCAGATAGCTGCCTGCCGTCAGCACCAGCGCGCTCAGCACGTAGGGCACCATGAAGATCGGGTTCAGCACGATCGGCATGCCGTAGAAGATCGGTTCGTTGATCTGGAACACCTGCGTCGGCAATGAAAGCCGGCTCACCTTCCGATACCCCGGGTCCTTCGAGTTCAGCAGGACCAGCGCCAGCGCGATCGTGGCCCCGGTTCCGCCCACGTTCGCGAACGTCGTGAAGAATCCGTTCGCGGTCACGTACGGCAGCGCCGTCCCCGCCTGCATCGCCGCCACGTTCGCCGCCAGGAACTGAGTGAACACCGGCAGCACGATCGCATCCATCGTGTTGTCCCCATTGATGCCCACCGACCACAACATCGTGACGAGGAACGCGTACACGAGGATCCCCGGGAGGGTGTTCAACGCGAATACCAAGGGCTTGAACGCTCCCTGCACCACGGCGTTGATGTCCACACCGAGGACGAACCGGATCACCCAGAAGAACACCACCAGCACGATCATCGGCGTCAGCGACAGGAACGACTCCTGCACCGCCTCCGGCACGCTCGCCGGCATCCGGATCACCGCGCCGTGATCCAGCATGAACTTCTGCACCCGCACCGAAAACAGCGCCACGAGGATCGCCGTGAACAACCCCTGCGAGCCCAGGCCCGCCATGGTCAGGGTCTGCTCCTTCAAATCGACCTGGATCAACAGGAACACCACCGTCGCCAGCATCCCGCTCGTGATCGCCTCTTGTTTGAACCGTTTCCCAAGGTCGTACCCGATCGCAAAGCACACGAACACGGCCAACAACCCGAACGTTGCCGTCACGGGCACCTGCAGCAGAGGCAGGTACTTCTCGACCTTCTGCTCCCAGCCGGGAACCGGCAGGTACGAGAACACCATGAAGAGCCCGCCGATGATCGTCAGCGGCACCACGGACACCATCCCGGTCCGGATCGCGGACATGTAAATGTTGTCGCTCAGCGCCGTGAGGAACGGAACGACCCAGCGATGCACGAACCCAGCCGATTTCACCATGGTTTCCTCCGTCCGTGTTCCGCGTTGAACTGTTTCCCGAGATAGATGCAGCCGTCCGTGCCTTCGCCGACGCGCAGCAGTTCCTGGAATCCCAGCCGCTGGTAGAATCCCAGGGCCGTTCCGTTCGCCATGCTGACGCCCAGGTGCGCTCCGGGCGATCCCCCCTGCCCCAACAGTTCCATCACCTGCTCCAGCATGCGCCGACCAAAGCCCCGCCCTTGGGCGCGTTCCAGGAGGTCGATGTGGAGGTGCGACGGATAAAGGTCGTACCGTTCCGGGCAGGTATAGTCCGGATGATGATACCACGAGTGCACCATCTGGGACCGCGTCCACGTCGACGGATCGCCGCCCGGTTCCGGAAACTTCGCGCAGAGCGCCGGACGCCACTCCCGTTCATACCGACCGTAGAAGGCCTTCGAATCAAACGCCCCCAGCGCATAACCGCAGACGCCCTGCGCGTCCTCCAGCACCAGCGACAACTCCGGCTCATACGCCAGGTACGGTCCCACGAAGATGCGCCCCAGCGCATCGGGATCGTCCCGATAGAAGGGTTCGCCGTCCTTCCCGAAGTTCCCGGTCTTCAGGCAGACATGGTACGCACCCGCCTCGTCCCCGGGCCGAGCCAATCGAATCTTCGCCTCGCTCATGCTCCTCCCTTCGATCGAGTCAGGTCACGCGACCGGATGGACCCATCCGGCGACTGCACCAGCAGCGCCTGCAACCGAGGCACCAGTCCACCACGGTAGGTCTCGGTGAGGTGGAAGTCCGAGTGGAACGCCCGACCCGCATTCGTCGGATCCGTCACGAACCCGATGTACCGGTCGAGCAGGTCCATCTCTTCCCGCAATTCCCAGACCCGTCGGCTCAAAGCGTGGAACAGCGGGCGGCACTTGAGCTCAGCCAACCGCGCACAGAGGTCGCGCAACCGCTGGACCTCCGCCCGGACAACACCCGCTTCCGGCCCCCACTCCGACGGATCCCGCGCGAGCAACCCCGCGATGTCCGCAAACAACCGCGCCGCCGTCGCACCGTCCTGATGCGGGAGATAGTAACAGTCCGCCAACAAGGTCAGGTCCTCGATCGACATCGGCTGGTGGACGGTCTCGAACCTCGGCAGCCATTCCCGCAATCCCGCCTCAAAGGCGGCTCGCGGATCCCACGAGTCTCCCGCAGCCACGTACGCCGCCAACGTCCGCAGCGCCATGAAGTCGAGCGGCATCTCGTTGTTCGGATTCGTCAGGATGCCCTTCACCCGATCCTTCAACCGCACGTCCCGACCCGAGTACGGCCCGCAATAGAAACGCCGACCGTCATAGTCGTTCGCATGGAGGTTGTCCCAGATCATCGGCCGGCGACGGAGCTTGGCCGTCAGGACCTCCGTCTCGTCCAGCGTGATGGACCGCGAGATGATCTCTGGCCCGGTCCAGAAGACGTCGATGGCAGGGTCCAGCTCACTTCCGATGGTTTCGAGATAACCCGGTCCACCGAGCCCCGCGGCTTCCATCCGACCGCAATACGGAGTCGGACAGAACAGGAAGCGCGCACCCGGCGCCCGTTCCGAGACCCACGCAAACAACTCGTTTGTCATCGCGCTCTGCGCCGATGCCAGGTTGTCCCACCGTTCGATCTCCTCCGGGCGCATCCGGTCCGGGATGTCGTCAAACAGCAGGCAGAAGTTCCGGCAACCCAGTTCCATCAGTTGCGCGAACCGCCCCTTCAAGGCCTCGCGGTCGGAGGAATCGTTGTACCGGGTGTCCAGTCCCGGCCCGATCGCGTAGATGAACCGGATGCCGCGGGAGTGGCAGGACTGGATGAGGTGCCCCACCACGGCTGCCTCCGCCTCGGCGTACGGACTGCGCCAGAAGATCCGATGATGCAGGTCATCCTTGGGACCGTAGAAATACGTGTTCAGTCCCCACGCCTGCATCCACGACAACACCTCCTCCCGCTCCAACACACTCCACGGAGGGCCGTAGAAACCCTCGATCACCCCGGAAAGGAATTGGTCCGCGTCGCGCTCAGCCATGCGTAGTAGGAAAAAGATGGGGCAAGGGCCGTGGCAGATGCCAGTTCCCAGTTGCCAGTCCCCAGAGAAGTTCAACCCGTCTCTGTAGGCCGCGTGCCCCCACGCGGCGCGTCACCATGCCCGGAGGGCGCTTGCCCCCACGAACCGCGCTGAAGCCCCAGACTTCGGTCGCCGCCCCAAGGATCCACGAGCCCTCGCCCCTCGACCTCCGACGAGCGTACTCGTACTCGTACTCCTACTCGAACCCATGCCCCCACCCGATGCCGTCCCAGAACCTACCCGGCCCGAGTACGAGTACCGCCCTTCGGGCTGAGTACGAGTACGAGTACGAACGGCCCAAGAGTCGGGCCGCGGGACAAACTTCCCGTCGCCGCCCCAAGGATCCACGCGCTCCCTCGCCCCTAGACCTCCGAAAAGCGTACTCGTACTCGTACTCCTACTCGAACCCATGCCCCCACCCGATGCCGTCCCAGAACCTACCCGGCCCGAGTACGAGTACCGCCCTTCGGGCTGA
>CAIMMI010000343.1 GCA_903842505.1 uncultured Verrucomicrobiota bacterium
AATCCGCCGCCGCCGCCGCCGCCACCCTCTTCACGAGGACGGGCGATGTTGACCGTCAGGTTACGGCCATCGAGGTCGGCGCCGTTCATGGCGTCGATCGCACGCTGGGCCTCTTCCGGAGTCGACATCGTGACGAAGCCGAACCCGCGGGAACGACCCGTAGCGCGATCAAACATCAGGACCGCTTCCATGACCGTGCCATGGGCGGCAAACGCGTCCTGCAGGCTGTTCTCTGTCGTATTGAACGACAGGTTCCCGACAAACAGTTTAGTACTCATTCTGTGTGATTTGTCCCTAGACCGAGTCTGCTTTCTCCAAACTGTTCCCGCTCGTCGGGTTTCAAATCATCACTGAACCGCTGTTCAACTGAGGATTCACCAGGCCTTGGATGCGACAGGCAATCTAACTGACGAGCCTTATTCTGATCAGCTTCTGCCGACTTGGCCAAGATGTTTTTTCAAGGAAAATCAACAACCCTCCTCACCCACCCATCGCCCACCCCCTCGACAACCCTCCCACCCACGTCCATCGTCCCACCCAATGTTGCCGAAGCCCCTCGTCATCGCCGGTCGCCCGTTCTCCTCCCGCCTCTTCGCCGGGACCGGAAAGTTCCCCTCCCCCGAATCCATGCGGGATGCCCTCGCCGCCAGCGGCACGGAACTCGTCACCGTCGCCCTCCGCCGGGCCGACCTCTCCGGCCGCCTGGACCCCTTTGCCAACATCCTCGAGTTCATCGACCCCAACCGTTACCTCCTCCTTCCCAACACCAGCGGCGCCATGAACGCCGACGAAGCCGTCCGCCTGGCCCGCCTCGCCGTCGCCGCCGGCCTCCCCAAATGGGTCAAACTCGAGATCCATCCCGACCCCCGGTACCTCCTCCCGGACCCCATCGAGACCCTCGCTGCCGCCACCCAACTCGTGAAGGAAGGGTTCATCGTCCTTCCCTACATCAACGCGGACCCCGTCCTCGCCAAACGTCTTCAGGAGGTCGGCACAGCCACCGTCATGCCCCTCGGATCCCCCATCGGTTCCCACCGGGGCCTCCAGACCCGCGACCAGATCCGCATCATCATCGAGCAGGCCACCGTCCCGGTCATCGTGGATGCGGGCATTGGAGCCCCCAGCCATGCCGCCGAAGCGATGGAACTCGGCGCCGACGCCGTCCTGGTCAACACCGCCATCGCCGTTGCACCCGATCCCTGCCGGATGGCGCATGCCTTCCGACTCGCGGTTGAAGCAGGGCGCATCGCCTATGAAACCGGCCTGTCCGCAGGACAGGACGCAGCCTCGCCCACCAGTCCGCTCACCCGTTTTCTGGGCGAGGCTTCCTGATCCGCTCACCCCTTCCTCCGCAAGGATACCTCCGGCGGAGTATTGTCCCGCACCGCCGTCCACCGGACCGTGGGGCTTCAGGACTCACAAGGGCGCACAATGGGACGTTCCACGGATACATCGATCCGACTGAGGCAGGCAGGCTCCGTCGTGGGCGGAGTCCCGCACTTTCGCGCGCTCGTCGAACAGGCCGGCCATGGGATCATCATCCTCGCCGAGGACGGCAGTGTCCGTTACCTGAATGGGGTCTTCAAACGATGGGCAGGCTTGGAACCCACCGCGCGGCACCCCGATTCCATCGCTGCCTGGCTGGCCCCGGGCGAATGGGAAACCCTTTCCACCTCACTCTCGCGCCTGCCTACCGCCGATCACCAACCCACCACGATTCCGGTTCTGCATTTTTCGTCTCCCACCCTCGGCCTGCGACTCCTCGAAGGTACCGGCACGCGGCTTCCGTCCCGCTCCGGCGGCAGCCACCACGTCCTCCACCTCCACGATGTCACCGCCCGCATCGAGGCCGAGAACCGCACCCGCCGCTCCGAGGAGGCCGCACGGATCATCAACTCGCTCGCCGGATCACTCGTCGAACTCGAATCCGAGGAAGACGTGCTCTGGAACGTCGCCCGCGATTGCGTCGGTCGCCTGGGTCTTCCCGACTGCGTCGTCTACGTCCTGGATGAACGCCGCAATGTCCTCGTCCAGCGAGCCGCCTGGGGCGCCAAGGCTCCCGTCGGACGACAGATCATCAATCCCATCGAGATTCCCCTCGGCCTCGGCATCGTGGGAGCCGTCGGCAAATCCGGGAGGGCCGAACTCGTGCCGGACACCCGCCTCGACCACCGCTACCTCGTCGACGACGCCCATCGCCTGTCCGAACTCGCCGTCCCCATCCTCCTCGGCGACCGGGTCATCGGCGTCATCGATGTCGAGCACCCCGACGCGGGCTTCCTCGACGAACACCACCTCGAGATTCTCACCGCCCTCGCCGCACTCCTCGCCAACAAACTTGTCCGCGTCCGCGCCGAGGAAGCCCTGCGCACCCTCAACAGTGACCTGGAACGCCGCGTCCACGAACGCACCGCCGAAATCCAGTCCGCCAATGCCCGCCTCCAGCAAGAGGTCGCCGAACGCGCCCGCGCCGAACGGATCCAGCAGGCCCTCTACCAGATCTCGGAGGCGATGCACCAGACCCACGACCTCCCCGCCCTCTACCGGCGCATCCACGAGATCATCTGCACCCTGATGCCCGCCCGGAATTTCTACATCGCCCTCCTCGATCGCGATTCCGGCTTCCTCCACTTCCCCTACTACGTCGACGAAATCGACCCAGCCCCGGCTCCGCGCCAAGGCCACCCCGGCATCACCGAATACGTCCTCCGCACCGGGCGCGCCTGCCTCGCCAATCTCGAGGAAATCACCCGCCTCAAGACGGCCGGTGAGTATGTCCAGAGCGGCGCCCCCGCTTCCATCTGGCTCGGCGTCCCCCTCGTCGTCCGCGGCCAGTCCATCGGCGTCATGGCCGTGCAGGACCACCACAACTCCTCCGCCTTTGGCCCCGAGGACCAGCAGATCCTCTCGTTCATCGCCGATCAAACCGCCCTCGCCATCGAGCGCAAACGATCCGAACAGGAACTCCAGCGCGCCCTCGAACAACAACGGGAACTCGTCCGCCTCAAGACCAACTTCGCCAACCTCGTCTCCCACGAGTTCCGCAATCCCATCGGCGTCGTCCTCTCCTCCGCCCAGGTGCTCGAATCCTACTTCGACCGACTCGAACCCGCGCGCCGGACGGAACACCTCGACGACATCGCACACGCCGCCCGGCACATGGCCGGCCTCATCGACGAAGTCCTCCTCCTCGGCCGCATCGAGGCCGGCAAGCTCGCCTTCCAACCCCGCGCCGTCGACCTCCCAGCCTTCTGCCGCCGCATCGCCGACGAAGTCTCCCAGGCCACCGGCAACCGCGGCCGGATCGACATCGCCTGCCCGGACCAACTCCCCCCAGCCCGCTCCGACGAAAACCTCCTCCGTCACGTCGTCGGAAACCTGCTTTCCAACGCCATCAAGTACTCTCCACCCAAGGCTGCCGTCACCCTCACCCTCACCAGCAGCGGCCGAGACGCCGTCATCACCATTCGCGACAACGGCATCGGAATCCCCGCCGAGGACCAACCCCGGCTCTTCGAAGTCTTCTACCGGGGCCGCAACGTCGGTGAACTTCCCGGCACCGGCCTCGGCCTCGTCATCGTCAAACGCTGTGTCGAAGTCCACGGCGGCACCGTTTCCCTCCGCAGCCAGACCGGACACGGCACGACCGTGGTCGTCCAACTCCCCGTCTTCGACACCCCTTCCCCCACACCCACCCACCCATGAAGCACATCCTGATCATCGAGGACCACGCGCCCATGCGGCGCTCCCTTGAGACCGTCCTTGAAATGGAGGGCTTCCGCGTCACCGGGGTCGAGAACGGTCGCCTCGGCGTCCAGGCCGCCCTCGCCTCCCCACCGGACCTCATCCTCTGCGACATCCAGATGCCCGAACTCGACGGCCACGGCGTCCTCCGGAGCGTCCGGGCGGACGCCCGCACCCAATTGGTCCCCCTCATCTTCCTCACTGCCTGGGGCGAACGGCACGACATCCGGGCCGGGATGTCCGCCGGTGCCGACGACTACCTCGTCAAGCCCGTCGACCGTCAGGAGCTCCTCGACGCCGTCCGCATCCGCCTCGCCCGCGAAGACCTACGCCACAGGATCGGGGGCTCGTTCAAGCCGGACTTCTCCACGTCCGTTCCCCTCGAAAAGCTCGGCCTCAGCACCCGTGAAGCCGAAGTCCTCCTCTGGATGTCCCAAGGAAAGTCCGACGCCGACATCGGCCTCGTCCTCGGAATCAGCGCCGCCACCGCCAAAAAACACGCTGCCCACGTCTACCAGAAGCTCGGCGTTGAAAACCGCCATGCCGCCGCAGTCCGCGCCCTCGAGGTGCTCAGCGGGGGAAGCTGAGGGCAATCGTTGCTTTACGGCAGCAATCGACCCACCACCGCGCTCAACGCCTTGCCGTCGGCCCGCCCGGCCGCTTTCGCCTGCGCCGCCTTCATGACCAGGCCCATGTCCTTCTTCGAGGTCGCTCCCACCTCGGCAATCGCCTCACGCACCAAGGCTTCAACCTCTTCCATGCTCAACGGTTGAGGCAGGAAGTCGGCAATCACCTTCAACTCGGACTGCTCCTTCGCCGCCAACTCCGCCCGCCCGGCCTTCTCGTATTCGTCGATCGCATCCTTGCGCTTCTTCGCCTCTCGCTGGATGACCGCCAGCACGTCCGCGTCCGGCAGCACATCCACCTTCTTCTCGATCTGGGCATAGCCCAGCGCCGCCTTGATCAGGCGGAGCGTGCCGGTGCGCTCCGTGTCCTTGGCCAGCATGGATTGCTTGAGGGCGTCCGTGATTCGTGCCTGGAAACTCATGGTATTCGCGTTCGATTGAAAATGCCTGCTCCCCGATCCACCCACGTGAACCGCCGGGCCGGAGAGCCTGCCCGAAAAACTCAGGACTCGGAAGCCTGGAGCTTGCGGATCTGGTCCCGCACCTTCGCGGCCCGCTCGTAGTCTTCCATCCGGATCGCTTCCGCCAGGTCCTTCTCCAGCTTCTCCTTCTCCGAAAGCGGCCGCCGGTTCCGAACCTGCCCCAGCCACTCCCGCAACGAACCCAACTCCGGGCTGGCTTCCATCAAATCAAGCCGCTCGTTCTCCGTGTAGAATCGTTCCAACTCCGAAATCCCCTCCTGGATGTGACCCAGGGCATGCTCAAACACGCCTCCCTTCAGCGTCGCCATCCCGCGCGCCCGGGTCCGCATCAGCAACAATTGCGGTACGAACTGCAGGAGCGACCACGCCAGATCCTCGGTACCGGCATGCTCCGCCACGAACTCGAAAACCTCGAGGTTCCGCTCGGCATCCCGTTCCACCGACTCAAAATCCTCCAACTGGAACAGGCAGATGTACCGGTGATGAAACTGGATGCACTCCTGCTGCAGCTTGGCGCATTCCTCCGGCCCCAGGCTGAATCCCTCCGGTGCCCCCTTCGCCAACAGGTGCTCCGCCAAACGCGTCTGATAGAAATCAAACCACGACTCATGCCCCATCGGGCGCTTCCCGTCCGGCCGCCCCTCGGCATTCATCTGCAGCACACCCAGATCCACCCGCAGCTGGATCTTCTGGAGTCCGTCACGGCCCTTGAACCGCCGCGCCATGACCTGTCCGACCTGATAGGGCCAGGACTGGAGCAGCTTGGTCAGGTCTTGATTCATCTCGGCGACAAGCTGGCAACCACTCCTCCCCAAGTCAACGCGGGGAACCATTCCGGCAAAGCCTCCCGGCGAGAGGTGGGGCGAGTGTCCTCACGAGCCGCTGGGGAGTCCCAAGTTTCAAGATTCAAGTTTCAAGGCCGGCTCCCGCTTCAATCTTGAAACTGAAAACTTCGAACTCCGGAACGGCTCGACGTCTCGCCCCTCCGTTTTCGGGGGCGATGTCAAGATGTCGCCCCCTCTCTGCGCCCTTGTCCCTCCACCCCCTTCCCGACACGCTCCCAACGTCTCTCCCTGTTTCCGTCCGGATCATCACCGCCAACCCCATGAACACGCCTCCAGCCTCCCTGCGTCGCCACCCGGTTTGCGCCTTCACCCTCATCGAACTCCTCGTCGTCATCGCCATCATCGCGATCCTCGCCGGGATGCTCCTGCCGGCCCTCGCCAAGTCCAAGACCAAGGCCCAAGGCATCGCCTGCCTCAACAATCTCAAGCAGCTCAACCTCGCTTGGGGGATGTATGCCGACGACAACAACGATCGGCTCGTCCCCAACGGCACGGGCGGCCAGATCGGGTGGGTCGAAGGTTGGCTGCAGACCCCGCAAGAGGCCACCAACGTCAACCTGCTCAAGGCGCCCAAGGGAATGCTCTGGAACTACAACAAGTCCCTCGGCATCTACAAGTGCCCCGCCGACCTCAGCACCGCCCGCCTCGGCAACAAGGTCATTCCTCGGGTCCGAAGTGTTGCCATGAACGGCAACATGAATGGCAGCAGCTGGTACACCGACGAAATCCGGAGCACCCACATCACGTTCCGCAAACAATCCGAGATCGTCCGCCCCTCCCCGTCCGAGGCCTTTGTCTTCCTCGATGAGCACCCGGACGGCATCGATGACGGTTACTTCCTTGTGTTCGTCAATCGCCGCCAACTCTGGGGCAACCTGCCCGCCAACTACCACAATGGTGCCTGCGGCTTCTCCTTCGCCGATGGCCACGCCGAGATCCGCAAGTGGCTCGACCCCGATACCCTCTCAAAAAAGATCGTCTCCAACCCGAAGGGCCCGCGCGATGTCCCCTGGATCCAGGTCCGCACCTCCGCCCCGCTCAAGTCCGACGCGCCCTGGCCGCCTTGACCTTCGAGGACTTCCTCACCGCTCCCGCCGCCCACGCCCGGCCCAGCTTGGTCCGTACATAGTGGAAGAGGTACTGCTGCGCATACCCGCCGTAGGGCCCGAAGTGGGTCGCGCTGAACTCTTCCAATCGCCGCGCCGAAACCTTCCGCGCCCGCGGGAAGTAGAGTCCCTTCAACGCCACCCGCACCCAGACGTCGACCGGAAAGGCCGTCGGAAAGCCAAGCCCGAACAACAACGCACAGTCCGCAACCTTCCGTCCCACCCCACGCAGGCCCATCAACCGTTCCCGAGCCTCTTCCACCGACAGCCCGGCCACCTGCT
Source organism: uncultured Verrucomicrobiota bacterium (assembly GCA_903842505.1). Lineage (GTDB taxonomy): Bacteria > Verrucomicrobiota > Verrucomicrobiia > Limisphaerales > UBA9464 > UBA6176. Next base: position 7,086 of record CAIMMI010000343.1, read on the forward strand.
GAAGATCCAGCGCGCCGGACGCCACGCACCGCGCCGCTGCCAACAGATACGGGGCGCGAAAGCCGAGCTTGCAAGCCCTCAGGTCCACCTCTTCCAACGCTGCAATCCGCTCCGCCGTCGGAAATGCCCACGCCGGGGCATCCCCCTCCGGCACCCGCACCCGTTCGCCGTGCCGTTCCCGCAGCATCCGGACGATCTGGCGGATCTGCACGATCTGCTTCGTCGACGAACAGATGAACGAGGCCAGACATTCCCAAGGCTCCTGCCGGAGCACCCTCAAACCCTGGCACTCCCGCATCGCATCCCGCATGGGCTCGTCCTCCGGAAACGTCCTGAGGATCGCTCCCAGATCCTCGTCCAGCGCGAGAGGATACTCCAACCACGACCAATCGGAGGCCGGCGACGCCACCTCGGCCCTGATCCGGTTCCCTTCCTGACGCAACCGCACCCAGCGTCCGTGCACCACGCCCACCCACCCCACTGCGCTCCGTTCCCATCCAAACGCCTGCCCGCAGTCCAGCGTCGCCTCCAGGTCGTAGTCCTCCCGGATCCACTCCCGTCGGATGCCTTCGTCCCCGTTCACTTCACTTCTTCCCCCGGCAGGCGAACACCTCGTACTGGCTGAACAATCGGCCCCGATAAAGGATGTCCAACGGCCCAACCTTCTCGATCCGCTCGAAATCCTCCGCCAACGACGGTGGCAACGGATCGTTCCCGTCGTCCGGCTTCCGGCGCACGAACAAGGCATTCTCTCCCTTTCGGCCGGAGTAATTCGGGAAGAAATGGAACTGACTGCGGATCCGCTCTCCCCGCACCTCATACACGAACGGATGATCCGGCAGGGCCTCCGGCCCGCCCGGCGAATAGAAGCTCAGCAAGCCCGCCCGCCCGTAGTGATCCGCGATCAGGAAGACCGGCTTCCCCTCGCCCATGAGGTTCGTCCGCAGCAACGCCACCTGATTCCCGAACTCGCGCTGCCCGCGCACCCGGGTCAACGGCTCCAACTTCATGCTCAGCGGCTTGCCCGTGATCTTCGCTATCAGGTTGGTCTCGTGCATCAACGTCACCGCCACCAACCCAAACACGAACCCGCCCCGCAACCACCAAACCACCGCACGCGCCCCCCCCAGCCAGCGCCGATGCCAGTACAACGTCGCCGCCAGCATCCCCGGGATCACCGAGGCCGCGATCCAGTTCGGATGCACCCGCGCCCGGATCGTGTAGCCCAGGTAAAAGAGGAAGATCGGAACCGAGAACGCCGCCAGGAAACGTTCCTCCACCGGCGCTCGCCGCTGCCGCACGATCACCACCAACGCCACCGCCGCCAGACCAAACCACACCGGGTTCAGCAGCGAACTCACCGCCGCAACGAAATCGATCAGGAAGTTCGGATTGTACTTCCACGCCACGTGCAAACCGCCCCGCTCGCTCAGGTGCGTGAACCCGATCCAGCCATTCTGCTGGTTCCACAGCAGGATCGGCAACGTTCCCAACAGCAGCATCCCCAACGCGAGATACGGACCCGGCCGCCGCAATTGTCCCCAGGCCCCCGGCACCACCGCCATCGCCAGCACGATCGCCACCACCTGGAACGGCGCGAAATACTTGCTCAGCAGGGTCCCCACCAAGGTCACCCCCACGGCCAACCACCACCGCGTCGAGTCCTCCTGGATCGCCCGCCACACCGCCAGCATCCCCAGCGTGTAGAAGAACACCGTCAACGGATCGATCGTCATCAGCACCGAACCCACCGCCACCAAGGGCGTCGCCTGCAACGCCAGCAGGAACAGGAACGCGGTCCGACCGTCCGTCCTTCGCGCCACATACCTCAACAGGATCCAACCCACCACGAACGACAACAGCGGCGGCAGGAACCGCACGCCGAATTCCGTGTCTCCCCCGATGTGCGTCCCCACCCAGTGCGCCACCGCGATTCCCAGCGGTTTGCTGTAGTACGAAAGCGATATCCGCTTCGACCACACCCACTGGTACGCTTCGTCCTCCGACAACTCGATCACCGCCCGCCCCACGTACACCCAATGCCCAACCAGCAGCGCCACCAGCAGGCAACGCCCCAGCAATTCCCAATGCGCGTGCGCCGGCGCACCCATCCGTTCCCCTCGGTCCGGTTCCAGGAGATCCGGCAAAGCACGATGCCACTCCGGGAACCACCGTCCACCCACCGTCCCCCATAGCCACGCCGCCATCCGCGCCAGCACCACTCCGTAAACCGCTCCCAGGGTCCAACCCGCCAACACATCGGTCGGATAATGCACCCCCAGGTACATCCGCGAAATCCCAACGCCCACGCCCACCACCGCCACCGGCACCCATCTCCGCCGGTACAGCAGGAACGTCACCGCCGAAATCGCACCCCAGATCGCCGAGTGTCCCGATGGCATCGAGTAACTGCTCCCACGCCCTGCCAACAAGCGCGTCTCCGGGTGATCCACGAACGGTCGGTCCCGGCGGATCAACTTCTTCAACCCGCCCACCAGCAGCGGATCTCCCGCCGCCAGCACGAAACCCAACACCAGCACGAACACCCGCCCACGGCGTCCACCCCAACCGATCAACGCCACCCCCAGCATCAACACCAGTGGGATGAACAGGACATTCCCACTCAGGAATTCCATCACCGGGTCCAGCCATGGATTCGCCAGCGTCCGATTGAAGAACCGGAACACCGCCAGGTCGAGTTGTTGGATCATGCCCGTAAAAGGATCAGAACACCGCGCACCCGCACCTCAGTAGGTGATCAACGACTGGATCGGGTGTCGCCCCAACCGCTCCCGTCCCTGGAGGAACGCCAACTCGATCAGGAAGCGCATCCCCACGATCTTCGCTCCCACCTTCTCCAGCAACGCCAGCGTCGCCGCCGCCGTCCCACCCGTCGCCAGCAGGTCATCCAGTACCAGCACGCGCTCACCCTCCTTCACGGCGTCCGTGTGGATCGCCACCGTCGCCGATCCATACTCCAGATCGTAGCTCTGCTCGTGCGTCTCCCACGGCAGCTTCCCCTTCTTCCGGACCGGAACGAAACCGCAATCCAGGCGCGCCGCCGCCGCCGCCCCAAATATGAACCCCCGCGCGTCAATCCCCACCACCTTGTCGATCGCGCCCGCTTCCACCCCAGCCAGCAGGTGATCCATCGCGCCGCGGAACAACCGGCCATCCGCCAGCACGGGCGTGATGTCCTTGAACTGGATCCCCGGCTTCGGGAAGTCAGGCACGTTGCGGATCGAACGTTCGATCTCGGCGACAGAGACGGAATGCATGAGCACGCGGTTGTCGCGGACGCCCGCCCACCCGTCAAGCCGCCGGGCAAACGGAAATCCTGCCCACCGCATCCAGACACCGCCCCGTAACAATCGGGGAGGCAACGTCCCCGCTGCCCTCTCGAACGTTCTTCCAAGGCGACGAGGACGTCGCCACCCCGTGCCCCTCGGTGGCGCGAGTGTACAGCTCATGACCTGGTAGGCCCGGGTGCCCTCACCCGGCGGAGACCATGATTCGCCGCGGTGGGGCGAGTGTCCTCACGAGCCGCCTGGGAGTCCCAAGTTTCAGGATTCAAGTTTCAAGCCCGCAACGGTGGGGCGAGTGTCCTCACGAGCCGCGTTCGCCCCCCTACTTCCGATACGCCCCGGGCACTCCACCAATGGCCCGCACCAACCGATCCGAAGCCTCCTCCTTCCCCCCAGCCTTCACCGCCCGCGTCGCCCGCACCGAGACATGACGCGCCTCCGGGATGATGAACTTCTTCACCTCCACCGTCACCCGCGCCGCCCCAAACTCCCGAACAACCATCTCCGCCAGATCGACCGAAAGCGTCTCGATCAGCTTCCAACTCCGTCCTTCCCCGAACCGCAGCACCCGCCGACTTACCGCGTAGTAGTCCACGGTCCGTGTCAGGTCATCCGATGCCGCCGCCGCGCTGAAATCCGACTCGATCTCCACGTCGATCAGCAAGCGCTGCGCCTTCGCCCGCTCGGCATCCGGCACCCCAACGTGGTAATGAACCTCCAACTCCCGGATAGTGATCAAATCCATGCCGCAATCCTACACCCGGTCTCCACCAGACTCCAACGCGCACCCGGGTGGGAGGTGTCACGGGGTGGGAGGTGTCACGGGGTGGGGCGAGACTCCGTCGAGCCGTTCCCTTCGCTGTCGGGTTCGGAATCGCCATCGGTATCGAGCCCCACCTGCCTTCGATTCCGATTCCGAATCCGATTCCGACCCCAAGGAACGGCTCGAGGACGCGAAGGGGCTTCGCGCGCAGGAAGGCGAGACGGGGAGATCCGCAGCCAAGATGCGGCGGAGGGTACTCGTACTCCTACTCGTACTCGGGCCAATCGAGATTCTGAGAGGACGAGGGGATGCCTCGTTTGGGGGCGAGTACGAGTACCGCCCTTCGGGCTGAGTACGAGTACGAAGGGCGGAAGGCTTGGAACGGCTCGCCCTCCCACCCGAATCAAAAATCTTCCCTCTTCCCGCCCCGCGGCCCCATCGGCTTAATCCTCTCCACCGCCATGAAGACGAACCGCCGCCGCTTTGTCGCCCTCTCCGCCTTTGCTGCCGCCTCGGCCGCCCTTCCGGCGGCGGCTGCCGACCGCAAGTCCGTCGTCGGCGTCTCCCTCCTTTCGCTCGCCAACCCGTTCTTCCGCGACCTCGGCGACGCCATGCGCTCCGAGGCCGCCAAGTACGGACTCGAAGTCAATGTGGTCTCCGGTGACTTCGACGCCGCACGCCAGCGCAATCAGGTGTCCGACTTCATCGTGCGCAAGGTCGCTGCCATCGTCCTCTCCCCGTGTGACTCCAAGGCCGTCGGCACCGCCATCGCCGAAGCCAACCGCGCCGGCATCCCCGTCTTCACCGTCGACATCGCCTCACTCGGTGGGGGCAAGGTCGTCTCGCACGTTGCCACCGACAACCTCGGCGGCGGCCATCTCGCCGGGCAGGCCATGATCGAAGCCCTCGGCGGCAAGGGAAAGGTCGCCATCCTCGACCACCCCGAGATCGAATCCGTCCTCCTCCGCACCCGCGGGTTCGAAGCCGAACTCGCCACCCAGCGGAAGGAAAAGGGCGTCACCATCGAAGTCGTCGCCAAGCTCCCCGGCGGCGGAGCCAAGGATAAATCGTTCAAGGCCGCCGAAGACCTCCTCCAATCCCACCCCGACCTCGCCGGCATCTTCGCCATCAACGACCCCTCCGCCCTCGGCGCCGTCGCTGCCCTCGAGAAGGCTGGCCGTCTCCAGCAGGTCCGCATCGTTGGATTCGACGGCATGCCCGAGGGCCGCCGCGCCATCCAGACCGGCCAGATCTACGCCGACCCCGTCCAGTTCCCCGACCGCATCGGATCCACCGCCGTCCAGCAGATCCGCAAGTACCTCGATGGCGACGACGTGAAACCCGAGATCCTCATCCCCACCGCCCTCTACCGGAAGGCCGATGCCGATCGCGACCCCACGCTGAAGAGCCGCTGACCCGCAGCCCCGGAAACCCAATGCCCCCGGACAGCCAGACTCCCTTCCTCGTCCTGTCCGGAATCGAGAAGTCTTTTCCCGGCGTCCGCGCGCTTCAGGACGGTCGCCTCGAACTCCGCCCCGGCGAAGTCCACGCCCTCCTCGGCGAGAACGGCGCCGGCAAGAGCACCCTCATCCGGATCCTCGCCGGCGCCCAACCACCCGACGCCGGAACCATCCAACTCGACGGCCACCCCATCCGCATCGCGTCTCCCCATGAGGGCCGACGCCTCGGGATCTCCGTCATCTATCAGGAGTTCAATCTCGTCCCCGCCATGAGCGTCCAGGAAAACCTCTTCCTCGGACAGGAGCACTCCCGGGCCGGCTGGATCCGCCGCTCCACCGAGACCCGCGCCGCCCGCGAACTGCTCGATCGTCTCGGTGCCCGATTCGATCCCGACACCCTCTGCCGCGACCTCAGTGTCGCCGAGCAACAGCTCGTCGAAATCGCCAAGGCCCTGCTCCACCAGACCCGCGTGCTCGTCATGGACGAACCCACCGCCGCCCTCTCCGGACGCGAGGTGGACCGCCTCTTCACCCTCGTCCGCGATCTCCGTTCCCAGGGCATCGCCATCGTCTACGTCAGCCATCGCCTCGACGAGGTCTTCGAACTCTGCGACCGCGCCACCATCCTCCGCGATGGATGCCACGTCGCCACCCGCGACATCGCTGATCTCTCCCGACCCGAACTCATCGAACTGATGGTCGGCCGCGCCCTCACCGCCGAATACCCAACCCGCTCCCCACGCATCGGCGAACCCCGCCTCGTCGTCCAAAACCTCTCCCGCGGCAACGCCGTCCAGGACGTCTCCTTTGAGATCCGCCGCGGCGAAATCCTCGGCCTCGCCGGCCTCGTGGGTGCCGGCCGCACCGAGACCGCCCGCCTCCTGTTCGGCGCTGACCGCGCGGACTCCGGTTCCATCTCCCTCGACGGCCAACCCCTCGAACTCCGCGGCCCCGCCGACGCCATCCGCGCCGGCATCTGCCTCCTCACCGAGGACCGCAAGCACCAGGGCCTCGTCCTCAACCATTCGGTCCGCGACAATTTCAGTCTCCCGAACCTCCCTCGATTTTCCCGCCTCGGCCTCCTCCGCAGCACGGCCGAGTCCTCGGCATTCGACCGTTACGTCCACGACCTCCGCATCCGGATCTCCCACCCCACCCAACCCGCGCGCCTCCTCTCCGGCGGCAACCAGCAGAAGGTCGTCCTCGCCAAGTGGCTGCAATCCGATGCCGACGTCATCCTCGTGGACGAACCCACCCGCGGCGTCGACGTCGGTGCCCGATTCGAGATCTACCAACTCCTTCATCAACTCGCCGACGCCGGGAAAGCCATCCTCATGATTTCCTCCGAACTCCCCGAGATCCTCGGCATGAGCGACCGGATCCTGGTGATGCGCGGCGGCCGGATCCAAGGCGAGATCACCGACGTCCCCAACGCTTCGCAGGCCGACATCCTCCGCCTCGCCACCTCCTGACCTTTTCCCATGTCCCCATCCCATCGCCTCGTCCGTCGCCTGTTCGCCGACTACGGGATGCTCCTCGTCCTGCTCGCCCTCGGCTTCTACTACTCGGTGGTCACCATCACCACCCACCAACCCGCCGGGGCCGACGCCGCCCAGCAGGTCGCCTCCCGCGTTCAGGTTGGCGAACGCGTGATGATCATCACCCGGGACACCCCCGAGGACGCCGCCTACCGCGAGGAACTCGCCCGTTCCCTCCAGGGCCGCGGTGCCCTCGTGGCCGCCAGCATCCAGGGTGAACCCCGCGACGCGCGCGTGGCCCTGGAAGGTCTCAACGCCGACGGAAAACCGCTCCACGTCATCACGACGACGACCGATTGCGCCGCCTGGACGTTGCTCAAGGACACCGCCACCCGCTTCCCCACCCTCGGTTCCCCACGGATCCTCACCCCGGAACCGTACCGCTGGCCCACCTTCCTCACCCGACAGAACCTGCTCAACGTCGCCAACCAGATTGCCGTCGTGGCCATCCTCGCCGTCGGCATGACCCTCGTCATCCTGACCGGTGGCATCGACCTTTCCGTGGGAAGCATCCTCGCCCTCAGCGCCGTCCTTTCGACTGCCCTGATCCAACGCTGGGGCGGCCCCAATGCCTCTCCCGGTACCCTCTGGCTCGCGGGTGCCATCGCAGTCGCCGGTTCCGCCACCGTCGGCCTCCTCTCCGGCGTACTCGTCGCCGGATTCAAGGTCCCGTCCTTCATCACGACGCTCGCCGTCATGCAGGTCGCCAGCGGCCTCGCCTTCATCATCGCCCGCGGCGGCTCCATCTACGAACTGCCCGATTCCTTCACGACCCTCGGCCGCGGCCTGGGCGCCTTGGGCATCCCCCACGCCGTGTGGCTCATGCTCGGTCTCTATGTCGGAGCCCATCTCCTCATGACCCGCACCGTCCTGGGCCGACGTATCCAGGCCGTCGGCGGCAATCCCGAGGCCGCGCGACTCTCCGGGGTTCCTGTTCCTGGGGTCCTGCTGTTCGCCTACGCCTTCTGCGGCGCCATGGCCGGAATGGGCGGCGTGGTCCAGGCTTCCCAGCTCAAGAGCGGTGCGCCCACCTACGGTCAGATGTACGAACTCTACGCCATCGCCGCCGTCGTCGTCGGCGGAACCAGCCTCTCCGGCGGTGAAGGCCGCGTCCTGGGAACCCTCATCGGGGCCCTCATCATCGCCGTCATCCAGAACGGCATGAACCTCACGGGCGTCGAATCCTACCAACAGAAGATCGTCCTCGGCCTCGTCATCCTCGGGGCCGTGCTCCTCGACCTCCTCAAGCGCCGCGGTTGGATCCGCCGCAAGACCGCTCCGCCCGCCAATACCCGCTAACCAACCACCGGCCCGCCATCCGCCCCCATCCCGGCAACCTCAGCCGACGGCGAAATCCCAGCCTCCCCCACCACCGCACCCGCACCCGCGACGACTTCAACCGCTTCCACCATCGACTCCGCACCGACCGGAGGCGACTTGCCGCCGAGGATCTTGAACATCCCCCCGCTGCACGTCGGACAACGGCCTTTCACCGCCTTCCGGCCATTCTTCATGACGACCTCAACGGCGTCGGCGACCGGCTTCTTGTCTTTGCACTTTACGCAGAATCCTTCGAGCATGGCGGTACTCCTCCCACGCTCCGAATTCCATCCGGAGCAATCCCAAGGTACGGCCCAGCCCTTCTCCCAGTCAATCACCCCGGCCTGGTGGGGAGTTCCAAGTCACAAGTTGGAAGATTCAAGTCCGTAGCTGCCGAGGTAACGAGGCAGGTTGAGTTTGTAGCCGCGTGTCAACTGACCTCTGGAAACTGGGAACTCATGTCTTTCTGTAGGCCGCGTGCCCCCACGCGGCTTTCTGTAGGCCGCGTGCCCCCACGCGGCGGAACCATGAGCCACGCCGGGTGAGGGCACCCGGCCTTCAATGGGTAGTGCCCAGTTGCCAGTTCCAAGCCGCCTGCCCATCCTGTCCGCCCCCCAAATCCCCCCGCCTCCAGTCTCCATTCGTCATCCATCCCTGTCCCCGCTAGGCTTCCACCCGCACGATACGACTCGACTCAGCATGGATCTCGTCACCCTCGGATGGAGCCCTCACTGGCAGGACCTGTTCCAACCCCACGAACAGGCCGGCCTGGCCCCTGCCCGCGTCGTCACCGAGGACAAGCATTACTACACCGTCGTCTCCGATCAGGGCCCCCACCTCGGCCAGATCGTCGGCCGACTCCTCCACCTCCGCGCCGACAACGCCCAACTGCCCAAGGTCGGTGACTGGGTCGCCATCCGCCGCCCCGCCCAGACCGATCGCGTCAGCATCGAAGCCGTCTTGCCCCGCCGCTCAACCCTCGACCGCAAGATCGCCGGCCGCGCCGGATCCGGCCAGGTCCTCGCCGCCAACGTCGACGTCGCCCTCATCGTCCAGGCCCTTGACGAAACCCTGAACCTCCGCCGCATCGAGCGCTTCCTCGTCATGGTCCACGAAGGCGGCTCCCGACCGGTCGTCCTCCTCAACAAGACCGACCTCTGCGACGACGTCGAAGCCCACGTTGCCGAAGTCCAGGCCATCGCCGGCGAACATCCGGTCCTCGCGGTCAGCGCCCGAACCGGCCGTGCCCTTCCCCGCATCCGCGAACTCCTGCTTCCCGGCACCACCTCCGTCGTCCTCGGCACCTCCGGCGTCGGCAAGTCCACCCTCATCAACCGCATCTACGGCGAACGGATCCAACCCACCCTCCCCGTCCGCGAATCCGACTCCAAGGGCCGCCACACCACCTCGACCCGCGAACTGATCCTCCTTCCCCAGGGCGGCCTCATCATCGACACGCCCGGCCTCCGCGAGTTCCACCTCTGGCTCGCCGACGTCGGACTCGACGACACCTTCCCCGACCTGGCCGAGATCGCCTCCCGCTGCAGATTCCGCGACTGCCGACACCACTCCGAGGGCGGTTGCGCCGTCCAGCAGGCCGTCCTCGACGGGACCGTTCCCAAGGCCCGACTCGACTCCTACCACAAACTGCACTCCGAACTCGACGCCGTCGCTGAACGGCGCCAGCAGCACGTCTGGGCCGTCAACCGTCGCAAGGTCCGCGGGGGCACCAAGGCCTACCTCCAGAACCACCTCCCCGAAGACGACGAGGAATGACATGACCACACAACCCGCTCCCCAGCCCCGGTACACCGGCGAAGTCGTCTATTTCTTCGCCTACGACATCGCCTATGAGATGGGACGCGACCCCATCGAAACGCTCCTCGGTCAACCCCTCTCCCAGTTCAACGTCGACTCCACCCACCGCAACCCACGCCACCACCTCTTCTACCAACCGCGGATGGTCCGGCTCCCCCCTCAGGAACGACTCGGTCCCAAGGGCCCGGTCCACGTCCATCGCGAGGTGAAACTCCTCCCCATCGGCGCCCTCTCCATCCGGTTCCGCGTCCCCTTCGCCGTCGACACCCTCGAAGAACTTGTCGCCTACCACGACCTCCAGTTCAGTCACGGTTCGCTCCACGAGGACGCCCGCAAGCTCGCCGAGGAGGCCCGACGCGAGCTCACCCCGCACGTCATCCGCCCCATCGAACGGATCCCCGACGAGGAAGCCTACACCGTCTTCTGCATCCAGGGTCCCCTCCCGGCCGACCCCACCTCCCCCCAACCCCACCTCCGCGCTGAAGTCTGGCTCGACACCCACCGCCGCGCCGTCGCCGCCGTCCTCACCCAGGAGGCCAACCCCACCGCCCTCTCCCGACAGGAATCCATCGAGTCCACCTCCCGCCATCTGAGTTACTACGACGATGACCTCGTGGTCGTCGACTGGGACGCCGCCCTTCTCGTCGACCACCCCCACGAATGGGAGGAAACGCTCTACATCCTCGAACTCGCCAACCTCCAACTCGCCGAACTCGAGGCCTACGACCGCGTCCTAGACGCCTCCCTCGAACGGACCTACCGCGACCTTTCCTCCTCCGTCCGCGGCCGACGCCAACTCCTCAGAGACCTCCGCGAACTGCGCATCGACATGGCCCGCTTCAGCGACGAACTGTCCAACATCTCCAAGTTCTTCGGCGACTGGCACGCCGCCCGCCTCTACGAGATGACCGCCGCCCGCTTCCACCTCGGCGACTGGCATCGCTCCGTCAACGACAAGCTCCGCACCGTCGGCGAACTCCACGAGATGCTGAAGCACGACCAATCCAACCGCTGGATGCTCGCCCTCGAAATCGCCGTCGTCCTCCTCTTCATCATCGACGTCGTGATGCTCTTCTCCGGGCCCAAGAAGTAAGGGAGTTCGAAGTTTTCAGTTTCAAGTTTCAAGGCCCATGCGCGGTCCGGCGGTAGGTTGACACGATGAAGAACGGCAAACGGGTCGACCGGGTGGTGATGCGATACAGCGAGGCGTTCAAGGTGCAGGTTGTACGGGAGTACGAGGCTGGAGAATTCTCGGGGTTGGCGGACGCCCAC